>NZ_JBWKAW010000016.1:0-233227 GCF_056437345.1 Kitasatospora sp. NPDC042419 | reverse complement strand
GCACCGTCACGCACGGTCAGCCCCGCCAGCCCGGTCCGGCTGGTCACCACCGTCAGACACTGCGGCGCCCCCGGAAGCAACGGCCGCACCTGCTCCGCACTGCGCGCGTTGTCCAGCACCACCAGCACCCGCTGATCCGCCAGCAGCGAACGGTAGAGCGCGGCCGCCTCCTCCACCACCCCCGGCACCAGCTCACCCGCCACCCCCAACGCCCGCAGGAACCGCGCCAGCACCGCGTGCGGCGCCAACGGCGCCCCCACCGAGAACCCCTGCAGATCCGCATACAACTGACCACCCGGAAACCGACCCCGCACCCGGTGCGCCCACTGGACGACCAGGGTGCTCTTACCGACACCGGCACTGCCCGAGACCGCACAGATGCGCGCGGCCGGCGGTCCGTGGGTCGCGGCCGGACCCAGGTCCGTCCAGGAGTCCGTCCCGGGCTCGGCACCGGGGTCGGGACCGGCCTGCTCGACGAAGCCGTCGAGTGCCGCGAGCTCCTCGTCGCGGCCGGTGAACGTGGCGATCGGGAGCGGGAGTTGGGCGGGTCGCGGCACCACGGCGCCGGGCCCGGCGGTGCTGTGCGGGGCCGTTTCGCCGCCGCCGAGTGCGGAGGTCGCTCCGGGCGCCGCCGAACCGGGCGCCGCGTGGCCGGCCGCCGCCGGTCCGGCCGCTTCCCGTCCTGCCGTCGACCGGCCGGGCGCCGCGTGGCCGCCCGCCACGCGACCGCGCGCCGCGTACCCGGACGGCTCCCGCCAGGCCGCCCGGTCCGGCTCCGTCCTCAGCAACTCCAGGTGCAGCCGCTGGAGTTCGGGGCTCGGGTCGATCCCCAGCTCCTCCACCAGCCGCCCGGTGAACAGCCGGTGGACGGCGAGGGCGTCGGCGGTCCGGCCGGAGAGGTGCAGGGCACGCATCAGCTGGCCGACGAACCGCTCCCGGAGCGGGTGCTCGGCCACCAGCGCGGTCAGCTCCGGCACCGTCGCCCGGTGCCGCCCCAGGGCCGCCTCCAGGTCGAGGCAGTCCTCCCAGGCGGTCAGCCGCAACTCCTCCAGCGCGACGGCACCCGCCGCCAGCAACTGCCCCGGGAGCCCGTCCAGGACCGGCCCGCGCCACAGCGCGAGCGCCTCCCGCAGACCCGCCACCGCGGCGGCCGGCTCACCCGCGGCGGCCGTGGCACGGGCCTGCGCGACCCGGTCGGCGAAGGTCCGCGCGTCCAGCCGGTGGCCGTCCAGCACGATCCGGTAGCCGCGGCCGTCCGTCACCAGCACGGGCGGGCCGCCCGGATCGGCTCCGGCGAACCGCCGGCGCAGTATCCCGGCCAGGTTGCGGACCTGACGGTCGGCGGTGGCCGGCGGGTGCTCGTCCCAGACGGCGTCGACCAGCCTGGCGACCGGGACGGCGCCCTCCGCGTTCAGCAGCAGGGCGGCGAGCAGCCGCTCCTGCCGGTCGCCCCCCAGCCGGACCCGGTCGCCTGCCCCGGTCCGTACCTCCAGCGGCCCCAGCACCCCGAACTCCATGCGTTCCCCTCCCCAGGGCCCTGCACGTCGCCGTCGGATCATCACGGGTGATGACGGTCCGACTACTCGATCATGCCAGATTCGGGCTGCGGGGCGGCGTCGGGCTGCGGGGCGGACAGGAAGCCGAGGAGGTCGAACGCCCGCGGTGTCGGCAGGGCGCGGCGGTGCAGGGCGGCCAGCATGGCGGCGACCGCGGCGGTGACCGGGGCGGTGCCGGCCCGCCGCTCGGCCCAGTGCCAGTCACCGTCGGGGTTGACCTCCAGGAACACCGGCGTTCCGGCGCTGATCAGGAAGTCGAACGCGCCGTAGCGGAGCGACATCGCGGCGGCCAGCGCCTTGGTGGCGGCGGCCACCGCCGGCGGCGGCGTGACGGGGCGGACCTCGACCCGCTCGGGCGCGGTCCAGGGGTCGGCCGGTGAGGACTTGCCGACCCGGAAGGCGTGCAGCCGCCCCGCCACGTGGTAGACGCGCAGCTCTTCCTCGTGCTCGACGTACTCCTGCACGACGACGGGCGGGCCCGGACCGGGGCCGGGGTCGGCGGACGGGTCGTCCCGCTCCACGATCGTGGGGAAGATCCCGTTCAGGATCCCCGGCTCCGGCTCGACGAAGTGGTGGTGGGCCGCCTTGACGACCAGCCGCGGGCAGTCGAACTCGCCCCGGACGCGGTGCGGGTCGGTGGTCAGCACGGTGCGCGGGACGGCGATCCGGTGGCGCCGGGCGAGTTCCAGCTGGCCGAGCAGTCCCGGCCGGGTCGCGCGGAACGCCGTCCCGGAGACCGCCGCCAGCTGGTCGGCCGCGGCCTGCCAGGACTCGCGCAGGAACACCGTGCGGGCCGGCTCCCCGGTGCCCTCGATCGCGGACGCCGCGAAGTGCCTGGTCCAGGTCACGGTGGGGGTCAGCCAGCGGCCGTTCAGCCGGACCGCCCGGCGCTCCGGGTCGACGAGCAGGTCGGCGGCGCCGAGTTCGTCGGCGTTCAGCCGGGCCGACCGGACGCCCGCCCCGCCGAGCAGGTCCTGCACCCCGTCCAGGCCGCCGTCGCAGGCGCGGCTGAGCAGCAGGACGGACGGGACCGGCCGGGGCCGGGCGTCGACGGTGCGGCCCGGCCGGGTGCGCCGGGCGGCCTGCGTGGTCTGCGTGGCCTGCGTCGTCTGGGTGGCCTGGGAGAGCTGGGCGAGGAAGGCCGAGGGCCCGTCAGCCATCGACGTCGGCCAGCAGCTCGTCCGCCATCGTCAGGAGCTTGGTCACCGTCGCGGCCACCTGCTCGGACGCGTGCGGGAGCCGCGCCGCGACCCGTTGCAGCAGGACCAGGTCGGGCTGCGGGGCCACGGGCCCGGCCGCCTCCGCCCGGGCGGCGCGGTCCGCGTCCAGCGACCGGAGCAGGACGAGCAGCTCCAGCACCGTCGCCATCTCGGTCGCCAGCAGCCCCAGGGAGGCCATGTCGCCGAGGTCGCAGCGCTCGCGGCTGTCGCGGTCCAGCACCGACAGCACGCCGATGCAGTCGCCCTCGCAGATGAGCGGCGCGGCCATGATGCTGCGCGGCACGTAGCCGGTGGACTCCGCGGCGCTCCGGGCGAACTGGGGACTGTCCGCCACGTCGTCGATCACCAGCGGCTGGCCGGACACCATCGCCCAGCCGGCGATGCCGGTGCCGCTCGGGAACCTCGTCCCGAGCAGGTGGTGTTCACCCTCGCCGGCGACCGCCTCGAAGACCAGGTCCCCGTTGTCCTGGTCCACCAGGAGCACGGAGGCGGCCGCGGCGCCGAACACGCTGCGGGCCACCTCCACGATCGACTGGAGCAGTCTTCGCTGCGGGATGTCGGCACCCTCCAGCGGGTCAGTCGACACGCGCACCTCCCTCGGGTACGGCTACGTTCTCGGCGGCCTGGTAGAGGACGGACTTGAGCTGGAACGGCGTGAGCGCGCGGTGCTTGCTGAGGATGAGCGCGCAGATGCCCGCGATGTGCGGGGTGGCGAAGCTGTTGCCGGTGCTGAGCAGCCGCCGGCCGCCCGGCCCGGCCACCGGCACCCGGACGCCCCGTGCGTAGAACTCGACCGGCGGCGACGGGTTGTAGTAGTAGGTCATCGGGTTGGGACTGTCGTGGCTGGCCACCGAGATGACCGAGGCGAACGGCCACGGGTAGCTGTGGACCGGCATGTTGTGGGCCGACGCCACGATGACGCAGCGCCGGAAGTACGCGGCGTCCGACAGGTCGCGCAGGGCGTCGCGGAAGGCCGGTTTCGTCGTCGAGAGGCTCATGTTGATGACGTCGAAGCCCTCGTCGATGGCCCAGGTGAGCCCGGCCAGCAGGGCCGCTCCGCTGCCGTGCCCGCCGCCGGACAGCACGCGCACCGAGGTCAGCGACACGGCGGGGGCGATGGACCTGATCACGCTCGCGCAGGCGGTGCCGTGTCCCGCCGGGTCGCCCGGCTCGGTCGGGGTGACGGTGAGGACGCCGTCCTCGTCCTTGACCACGTCCATGGCGCGGTCGAGCCCGCCGACCATCGGGTGGTCGGCGTCCACACCGCTGTCGAGCAGGCAGACGCGGACGCCGGAGCCGTCCGCGTCACCCCATGCCCAGTCCTGGGTGACCGTGCCGAACGGGCTGACGTCGAAGGGCTCCTGCGGTACCACGGATACGGGCATGCTCCACGCGGGCACGCCCGGGAAGTGGTCGCGCGGCGGGCGGCGCCAGGGCGGGAGGTCAGTCATCGGCCCCGGCCTCCCCCGGTCCGCCGGCCCCCGGTCCGCCGGCCGCCGACCCGGCGGCGAGCCACCGGCGGACCCGTCCGGCCGGAAGGTCGGCGCCCTTCTCCTCGAACACGCGCAACGCCTCAGCCCCTTCAGCCCTCGCCCGTTCCGTCATCCCGGCCGCTTCGAGCACGATCGCCAGGTCGAAGAGCGTCTCCCCGGTCAGGCACAGGTCGTCGCACCGGGTCACCAGGGTGCGTGCGGCCACGGCTTCGGCGACCGCCTCCTCGTGGTGCCCCCGGGCGGAGGCGAGCCGGCCGCGCAACGCGGCCTCACCCAGCCGCGCCCGCAGACCCGCGCCCTCGGCACCGTCGACGCCCTCGGCACCGCCCACGGCACCGGCACCGGCGTCGCCGCCGCGGTGGAGGCCGTCGAGGCGGTCGAGGCGGTCGAGGGCGGACTCGGCGGCGGCGGTCCGGCCCTGGGCGAACAGCTCCCGGGCGATCGCGACTTCGGTGTTCCGGGTGTCGGTCGCGTGCTCCGAGGTGCGGAGCACGCTCAGGCTCTGCCGGTACCGGGCCTCGGCCACGTCGTGGGCCCCGGCCAGCGACTCCACGAAGCCCGCCGTGTCCAGTACCACCGCGTCGGCCAGGTCGGCGTGCACGTCGCGCGAGTAGGTCAGCGCCTCGGCGACGGTGCGCCGGGCACCGTCCAGGTCTCCGCCGAGCGCCTCCAGGTGCGCCCGGGTCACCAGCACCGGGATGAGCAGCGAGCGGCTGGCGGCGAACCGGACGCCGAGCACCGCGCAGAGCTTCAGCCCGGTGGCCACCCGCATCGGCGTCCACTGCGCCAACTCGCAGACGGCGCAGAGCAGTCGGTCCTCCTGGTAGCCGTCCCCCAGGGCCCGTGCCCGGGCCAGCGCGCGACCGAACGAGGCCGCCGCGGACGCGGCGCGCTCGGCGACGAGTTCCAGGTGGGCGAGCAGTTCGTGCAGCCGGCACCAGCTGAGGTCGTCCTCGGGGTCGCGCTCCAGCTCCGCCGTGATCCGTGCCGCGTCCGCCGCCACGGACGCGGGTGGCTCCAGGCCCAGCCGGAGTGCGACGATCCCGCGCTGGACCGCCAGGGTGACCGCGGACCGTCGGTCGCCCGGCAGTGCGGCCTCCGCCGCGGCGAGCGCCGACCGGCACCGCTCCTCGTCCTGGAGCCAGATCCCGGCGTCGCAGACGTGCAGGGCGAGCGCCGTGTGGCGGGGGTCGCCGGCCGGCAGCAGGTCCCTTGCCCGCTCCAGGAGTTGGACGGCCGCCGGTAGGTCCTTGCGGGCCAGCGCGTGCATGCCCTCGGTGATCAGGGTGTCCGCCGCCGCCCCGGCCAGCCTCGGCAGCCGCGGGTCACCAGGCCGCAGCTGGCGGCGCAGCCGGCAGGTGGCCTCGACGTGGTAGGCCACGGCCATCGCGTCCTGCGGCAGCTCCCCGGCGTACCGCTCGGCCAGGAAGTCGTGCCAGCGCTCGCGGCGGGTCTTGGGGGTGAACTCGTAGGCGGTGTCGCGCAGCAGGGCCTGGGCGAAGCGGAACGTGCCGGCCGGGCCGCGTTCGAGGACCCGCCGCCGGACCAGCCGCGCCGTCGCCTCGTCGGCCTCGGCGGAGCCGATGCCGTCCGCGTCGGCCATCACCCGCAGCAGCCCGCGGGTGAACTCGCGCCCGATCACGGCGGCCAGCTCCACCAGCCCCCTTTCGGTGGCGGGCAGTTGGTCCAGTCGGGCACCCAGCATCGCCTGGATCGTGGGCGGGACCTGGGTGCCGGGGGCCGTCTCGGCGAAGACGTCCATGAGCTGCTCGGCGAAGAGCGGGTTGCCGTCGCACAGCGTGGCGACCCTGCTGTTGACCTCCTGGAGGTCCTGCGGGTAGACGTCGCCCACCAGCGCCAGCTCCCCCACCAGGGAGGCGATCTGATCGTCCGTCATCGGGCCGATCTCCAGCGTCGTCGCACCGGGTTTGCCGCCGCCCCAACCGCTGCGGATGTCCAGGAGTTCGGGGCGGGCGACGCAGAGCAGCAGGACGGGGACGCCCTGCAGCCAGGTCGCCACCTCGTCGATCAGGTCCAGCAGGGTCTCCTCCGACCAGTGCAGGTCGTCCCAGACCATGACCACCGACCGGGAGCGGCCGAGGACCTCCAGGAGGTGCCGCACCGCCCACGCGATGTCGTCGACGCCGGCCTGGCCGGAACTCCCGTCCTGGTCCACGACCGTGCCGAGGGTGCGCGCCGCCAGGCCGTGCGACGGCGCCGCGGCCGCGCCGTCACCGGTTCGCGCGGAGTCCTCCTCCAGCAGCCGGGTGAGCGCCGGCCAGCCGCCGGGGAGCGAACCCAGCATCTCGGCCAGCGGCCGGTAGGTGATCCCCCGGCCGTAGGCGGAGCAGCGCCCGGCGAGCACGGTCACCTCGCCGGCCGGCAAGGTCGCGAGGAACTCCCTCACCAGGCGCGACTTCCCGATGCCGGGGACACCGACGACGGTGGCCAGGCACACCTGGCGCCGCTGCCGGGAGCGTCGGAAGCTGCTTGCCAGGGCCTCCAGTTCGTCGACGCGGCCGATGAACGGGGTGACCGGTCCGGGGAGGTCGGCCGCAGGCTCCGGGGCGGTCACCCGCCAGGCGGGCACCGGGCGGGCCTTGCCCTTCACCCGCAGCGGGGCGACGGGCTCGATGCCGACCTGCCACCGCACCATCGCGGCCGTGTCCGCGCAGAGCAGCACCTCGCCCGGCCGGGCGGCCGTCTGCAGCCTGGCGGCCGTGTTGACGGAGTCGCCGACGACCCGGAAGTCGTCGCCCGGCCGGGTGATCACCACGACGTTGCCGGTGCAGATCCCGGCCCGCGCCTCCAGCCGCACCTGGTACTCGGCGCTGAGTTCGGCGGTGAGGCCGGCCAGCGCCGCGAGTGCCCCGCTGGCGGCGCGCACCGCCCGCAGCGCGTCGTCCTCGCGGGCCACGGTCGCGCCGAAGGCGGCGAGGATCGCGTCGCCGATGAACTTCTCCACCACGCCGCCGTGCTCGGCGATGCAGGCTCCGCAGCTCGCGAAGTAGCGGTCCATGACCTGCCGCAGCGGCTCCGGGTCCAGCCGTTCGGCGAGGGCGGTCGAGCCGACGATGTCCAGGAACAGCATGGACACCTTCCGCCGCGTCTCGCGCGGCGCGGCGGCGGCCGTGAGCGGCGTGCCGCAGCCGGCGCAGAACCGGTCCGACTCGCCGGCCTGCCGGCCGCACGCGGAGCAGGTCACGGCGCGGCCTCCGGAGCGGGACCGGCCGGTCCCGGGCCGGGCTCGGCCGCCGGCGCGGTGGCCGGCGCGGCCTTGGCAGCTGCGGCGGCCGTGGCGGGCGCCGGGACCGGGGTGGGCCCGGCGGCGGGTCCCGCGGTGGGCCCGGCGGTGGGCCCGGCGGGTGTCGTGGACGTGGCGGCGGGCTCCGCCCCCGGCTCCGGCTCCGCCCCCGGCTCCGGCTCCGCTCCCGGCTCCGCTCCGGCCTCGGCCTCCGGTGCGGCCTTAGCGGGCGCGCCGGCCGTGTCGGGGAGGGCCATCCGCGCGTACACGCCGGCGAGGACCACCACGACCCCGGACGCCGCGAAGATCGTGTCGATCGGGCCGAACCGCAGGCCGCCCAGCGTGGCCGAGAAGTCCCGCAGCCCGCTGCCGGCCAGCCAGCCGGACAGCACCGCCGCCAGCATCGCGGCCAGCCGGGTGACCGGGTAGAACACGGCCACCACCCGGCCCCGGAACTCCTGCGGCGTGGCTGCCAGCAGCAGCGGCGACATGGCGGTGTTCAGCATGGTGAGCGGAAGGACGAAGAGGAAGAGCAGGGTCACGGCGGCGGGGAACCCGGTCTGGCGGGAGTACAGGAACAGCAGGCCCCCGCTCACCATCAGTCCGATCCAGGTGGTCCTCCGGGCGCCGATCCACTGGACCACCCGGCCCGCCGCCAGCGCGCCCACGATGCCGCCGACCCCCAGCGCCATGCCCAGGTAGCCGTACAGCTGGGCGGACGCGTGCAGGTTCCCGGTGGCGAAGAAGATGTTCAGGGTGTTCAGGGCGCCGATGCCGAGCTGGCCGATCACGGCGAACAGCAGCAGCGCCACCAGGAAGCTGCTGCTGCGGAAGAACCGCAGGCCCTCCAGGAACTCCTTGACGAGCCCAGGCCGTTCGGCGGCCTTACCGCCCGGCTTCGCGGCCGCCTTCCCGCCCTGCGCGGCGGGCGCGCGCACCCGGTCTGCCGCCGGCGGCACGTCCACCGAGCGGATCGCGACGTACGACACCAGGTAGGAGACGGCGTTGAACAGCAGCGCCCACTGCAGGCCGACCGTGAACAGCAGCGGCGCGGCGAGCGGCGGGCCGATGATCCAGGCGGTCTGCCCGGTCGCCTGGGCGATCCCGGCCGCCCGTGCGCGGTCGGCGTCCCCGGTCACGAGTTCCGCGATGACCGAGAACCGCGCCGGTGTGAAGAACTGGCTGGCCGCGTTGAGCACCAGGACCGTCACGTAGATCAGGCCGAGCCACACCCCGATCGGCAGGTCGTCGGCCGGCAGGAACGAGACGGCGGTCAGCACGGCGACCAGCCCGCCGCGGACCGCCTCGGTGCCGAGCATCGTCGCGCGCTTGTCCCAGCGGTCGACGAACACCCCCGCGAAGGGGCCGACGAACAGCACGGCGACGCTGGTCGCCAGCACGACGCCGCTGACCGCCTGCGGAGCCCACGACTTCCCCTTGGCCAGCTCGGTGGCCACCCACAGGACCAGGGTGGTGCTGAAGACGGCGTCCCCGACGGAGGAGACGGCCTGCCCGAACCAGAGGCGGGTGTAGCTGGGGTCGATCAGCGTCAGCCGTGGTCTCATGAGGCCCGCTCCGGCAGTCGTCGCTCCGTGTGCCGTTGATCAGGCGACCGCTCCGGCAGGAGGAGGAGCGTCATGAGCGCGGTCACCAGGGTCGTGTGGTACGCCTTCGCAAAGTGGGCGCCGGCCGGTTCCGCGGCGGTCGCGGCGGTCGCCGCCGACCTCCCGGGGAGCGCGCCGTCCGGCCGCTGGGCCCGGGCCAGGCACTCGACGGCGGCGCGGCCCCAGGGGGTGCGCAGCGGGTCGAGGCCCAGGCAGGCCTGGGTCATGACGAGTTCCGCGGCGAGGTCCCACCAGTCGTGCCGCACGCTGTGCTCCAGCAGTCGGCGGACCAGCTCCGCCGCGTCCGCGAGGGCCTCCGTGGAGAGCCCGGAGGCGGTCCGGCCGAAGTCGCTGAAGTAGAAGCTGGAGTGGGTGAGGGCGTACGCCTCGGGGATGCTGACCGGCGCCGCGTCGGGGTCCGGACCGTCCGTCAGGGAGGTCCCGCCGACCCCGTCCGCCCGTTCGGCCCGTTCCGCCTGTTCCGCCCGCTCGGCGGGCAGCCGGACGAGGAAGTTCTGCCCGAGCAGTACCCCGTAGGGTTCGATCGTGTGCGGCACCCCCGCCTTGTCCGCGTAGTGGCGCAGCTCCAGCCGCTGGTAGGGCGACGTCCCGTGCGGTGACAGGCCCTCGGGGGCGAGCCGGGCGAGCGCCGCCCGCAGGGCCGTGCCGTCGGTGCCGTCGGGCGCCAGCGCGGCGCCGGCCAGGGCGTACTGGACGGCGCACCGCGGGTCGGCGGTGAGCAGCCGCGGGAGGTCCGAGTGCTGCCAGACCCTGCGGACCACGGCGGTCGCCGTGCCGAGGCGGGGGTCGTCCGCTCCCGCCCGCCGGGCCCACAGGTGGCAGAGCAGCGCGAGTTCCAGAGCGGCCTTCGCCCTCCCGTGCTCCGCCGGGCGGGCGGGTGCCGCGTACGGGTCGAAGCGGTCCAGGTGCCGCCCCAGCCAGGCGAGCGTGCCGGCGGACAGCCGGTCGAGGTCCGGTGGTGTGGCCGGCATGGCTACAGGCGCCCCGTCTCGTCGAGGTAGTCGAGCAGGGCCGCGTCCACCGTGTCGTGGAACTCCGCGAGCGTCCGGCGGTCCTCCTCGCGCCGGTAGAGGTCCTCGCAGCCGACCCACCGCTCCCGGGTCACCGCGCCGGGCAGGTACCCGCCGGTGACGGTGCCGACCTCCCACTCGGTCTTGCCCGCGGTCTCCCAGCAGCTGGCCAGCGTGCCGTCCGCGCTGACCACCGCGCCGTAGCGGCCGTCGTCGTAGCCGCAGGTGACGCACGGGCGGTGGCCCTGCGGCCGGGTGACGGTGAATCCGAGGTCGAGGGCCCGCCGCTGCCACCGGGTGAAGCGGGCGGACAGCTCGCCGGTGTGCAGCAGGTCGTTGCCGTAGCCGATGCCGACGTCGCCGACCTGGGCGAAGTACAGGGTGCACCGGACGGGGTCGAGCTCCGTGGCGAGCCGCTCGACCAGCGCGTCGACGCCCCGGTAGGTCTCCCGGGAGACGTTGACCCGCAGCAGCCACCGGATCGGGGAGGCCTCGGAGGCCCGGACGATGTTGCCGACGATCGCGTCGAAGGTCCCGCCGCCGTCCGTGCGTCCGACCCGGATCCGGTCGTGGTCGGGGCGGTCGCCGTCGAAGGTGATCTGGACGGAGCGCAGCCCGAGCTCGGAGAGCCGGCCGGCCAGGGCCGGGGTGAGCAGGGTGGCGTTGGAGATCATCCAGGCGGAGGACAGCCCGTGGTCCCGGGCCCGTTCCAGCAGTTCCAGGCAGCCGCGCGGGTTGAGCAGCGGCTCGCCGCCGAACAGCAGGATCCGGAGCTGTTCCAGGCCGGCGGCGGCCATCTGCCGCCGGGTGAAGTCGAGGATCGAGGTGATGGTCCGCGAGGTGAGGCGGGTCCGGGCGATCCGGGGCGGGCGGGTGCCGCCGTCCGGGTCCTGGCTGGTGTTCTGGAAGCAGTAGCCGCAGCCGAGGTTGCAGTGGGTGCTGGTCAGCACGGTCAGCGCGTAGCTGCTCGGCGGTGGGGCGGTGAGCAGGCCGAGCTCACCGAGCCGGCGTTCGGTGCCCGGCCGGAGCAGGCCGTCGTCGGTCAGCTGGCCGGGGCGCAGGCGGGCCAGCCCGCCGCCCGGGCCGAGGAACCACCAGTTCCGCTCGCCGCGGAGGATGCGGACGCCGCCGACGAGGGCGGCCGGTGCCTGGGTCACCGCGCACCCCGCATCGCGGGCGAGCGGTCGGTGCCGGTCGCGCCCGCGCCGCCCGGCGCCGCGCCGCTCCGCTCCGGACCGCTCTGCTCCGGCCCACCTTGCTCCGACCTACTTTGCCCCGGCCCGTTCCGCCCCGGCCCGTTCCGTTCCGGACCGCTCCGCCGGCCGTGGGCGACGGTCAGCGCGGTGAGCGCCGTCACCAGGGTGGACTGGTAGGCCTTCCGGAAGAACTCCACGGTGGTCGCGGCCGTGTCCGCCCGGTCGCCGGAGGAGCGCCCGGGGATCGCGCCGCCGGGCGACTGGACCCCGGCGAGCAGCCGCAGCCCGGCCTCCCCCGAGGGGGTGGCGAGCGGGTCGAGGCCGAGGCAGTGCTGCGCCAGGACCAGCTTCGCGGTGAGGTCCCAGTAGCCGTTGCGCACGGAGTCCTCGGTGAGGCGGCAGACCCGGTCGCGGGCGTGCTCCAGGGCGTCGCCCGGCAGGCCGGGGTCGCGGAAGCCGAAGTCGCTCAGGTGGAAGACGGTGTGGGTCACGTCGCACACGTCCAGCTCGGCGACCGGCCGGCCGTCGCGGTGCCGGGCCAGCAGGCTGGCCCGGTACAGCTCCGGGTAGGAGCGCAGGCGGTGCTCGACGCCCGCGAGGTCCGCGTAGTACCTGGTCTCCAGGTGGAGGAACGCCGACTTGCGGCCCGGCGTCAGGAAGCCGCCGGCCACCACCTCGGCGAGCGCGGCCCGGTGCGGGCCGTCGGTGAGCCCGGTGGGCGCCAGCGCGCCGTACATCAGCTGGAACTGCCACGCGTAGCGCGGCTCGGCGATGAGCAGGGCCGGGTGGTCGGGGCTGCGCCAGACCCGTTCGACCGTCCCCGTCACCTCGGCCAGACCCGGGTCCGAGGGCGCCGCCAGTTCCCAGGAGCGGCGCAGCACGGCCAGCTGCAGCAGGGCCTTGACCCTCGGTGTCACCGGCAGTTCGGCGCGGCCCGACGGGGAGTCAAGATAGCCCGAGTGAAGGCGAATCCACTGGAGCGCGCCCGCCGCCAGGCTCTCCACGACCACTGCGTCCAGGCCGGCTGATCGAGTACCCATGGTTCTCCCGGTTCTCCCTGAGGGGTGCGGACCGCTGGGCCGCCTCCTCGATGATGTCGGCCGCGCGGACGGGGCTGTTCGCCGCCGAGAGCCGGCCGCCGAGCCGGCGGGCGCGGTCCCGCAGCCGGTCGTCCCGCCAGGCCGCCCCGACCGGTTCGGACGGGTCCGGCCGTTCCGTTCGGGGGATGTGCACGGCCACGCCGGCCCGCAGGCAGGCGCCGGACAGCACCGGCTGCTCGGAGCCGTTGGGCGTGACCCCGAGGGGCCGGCCGCGCAGCAGGGCGCCGAGCACCGGGGCGGAGGTGCCGCTGGTCAGCACCAGTCCGGCGAGGTCGACGAGCGGTCCCAGCCACGGCTTGCGGACGAGCAGGATGTCGGCGCCGGGCGCGGGTCGCGGGTCCGTCGTCCGCCCCTGCTCGACCACGGCCTGGAACGGGCCGCCGGTGAACGTGGCGTTGAGGCGGGGCCACGGGGTGCCGCCGCCGAAGAAACGGCCGAGGTGCACGTAGACGACGGGCTTGCCGGAGCGCGCCAAGTGATCGGTGACCGCCGCGAGTTCGGCCCGGTCGGCGGCGGGCTCCCAGGCGAGCGGGCCGACCTGGTGCACGCGCTCGGGCAGGACGGCGCCCGGGTACTCCAGCTCGGGGTCGCCGCGGAGCAGCAGCGCCTCACCGAGCAGCGGATCGTCCGGCCGGCGGGACGGCCCACCGGACGGCCCACAGGAGGGACGGCGGGACGGCCGACGTGCCAGGCCGACCTGTTCGCGGACGGCGGCGTACAGCTCCAGGCACTCGTGGGTCCGGTTCTCCCTGGTGCGGCCCCACTGGGGTTCGTCCTCGCCGCCGCTCCGGTAGTTCCAGAGGTGGACCGACAGTCCGATCACGACGACGGGGATGTCCAGCACCTCCGCGGCGAGCAGCGCGCCGTTGCACAGCACCGAGGTGACCAGCAGGTCGGCCTGCGCCTCCCGGGCCGCGCGCACGGTCGCCCGGTACTGCTCCGCTCCGGTGGGGCCCCACGAGGCGGCGGAGAAGGCCCGCTCACCGCCGTACTCGTCCGCCGGCGTGAACGGCAGGCCCGCCTCGGCCGCGACGGACGCGGCACCGGAGCGGCCGAGCACGCCGACCCGGTGGCCCCGGCGCCGCAGCTCGCGCCCGGCGGCGATCGCCGGGTAGAGGTAGCCGCCGTCACTGAGCGGGCAGAGCAGGATGTTCACGGGGCCTCCGGGCCGGGGCGGTCGGGCACCGGGCGGGCCACCCGGGCCCCGGCGGCTCGCGCCGGGGACGGGGTGGCCCGCCCGGTTCTCATGGCTCGGTCCGTCGAGTCAGAGGGCCGCGCTGTTGTTGATGATGCAGATGCTGTCGTCGGCCACGGACTCCTCGCCCGCGGCGTGCGCGACGACGTCGACGTCCTCGTCCTTGACCTCGGTCGGCTCCGGGTTGATGTCCTCGGGCATGCTGTCCTCCTCTGCCATGGCCGCGTCCGCTACGCCGCCCCGTCGAACGTTAGGGATACTCGGTATGACGACGATTAGGCCGCGGTTCGATACCGGTATGACGGCCACTCAGAAGTGCGGAACCGGTCTTCGGTCGGCCGCGCGGACCGCCGTCTCCCGCGCGTAGGCGTACGGCAGCGCCGGCATCTCGTAGCGCACCGTGTGGGCGAGCCCCTCCACGTTCGGGACGGTGAGGAGGCTGGCCTCCAGCAGGTGCTCCAGCACCCGCACCGCCGCGTCCGGGCCGCAGTCCAGCACCGCGGCGGCCTGCTCCAGGGTGAACACCGGCTCCGCCAGCAGCCCGAGTCGCAGCACCGCCCCGTGCGCTGCCTCGGGCAGGTCCCCGATCGACTCGGCCAGCCGGGCGCGGACCGCCGGGTCGCCCCCGCACAGCTCGTCCAGCAGTCCCCGGGTGCCGGCCATCCGCGCGCTGAACTCGCGCAGCGGCACGTGGCGCAGGAACGCCAGCCGGTCGGCCACCAGCCGGACCCCGAGCGGCAGCAGTCCCGCCGCCCGCACGATCCGGCCCGCGGACTCGCGGTCCGCGTCGACCCGGTCCGCTCCGATGACCCGGCCGAGGAACTCCACGGCCTCCTCCGCCGCGAACGAGGAGAGCCAGAACCGGTGGGCGCTCTCCAGGCCGATCATCCTGGGCCGGGCCGTCACCACGACCGCGCTCTCCCCGGCCTCCGGCAGCAGCGGACGGACCTCGTACTCGTGCCGGGCGTCGTCGAC
Source organism: Kitasatospora sp. NPDC042419 (assembly GCF_056437345.1). Taxonomy (NCBI): domain Bacteria; kingdom Bacillati; phylum Actinomycetota; class Actinomycetes; order Kitasatosporales; family Streptomycetaceae; genus Kitasatospora; species Kitasatospora sp. NPDC042419. Next base: position 218,613 of record NZ_JBWKAW010000016.1, on the reverse strand, counting down.
GACGACGAGGGCCCGCCGCCCGGTCAGCCAGAGCTGCCAGGCCCACCGCAGGTCCGGCGGGTCCGGACGCCCCGCCGGCTCCGGCCGGCCGGGTGCGGCCGCGGCCAGCAGCTGGCGCAGCACGTCGTCCAGCGGGCGAAGCCGGCCGTCCTCGCCGCGGAGCCGCACGAACAGGCGGCCGTCCGGGAACCGGTCCCCGAGCCGGTGCGCGACGTGGACGGCGAGCGCCGTCTTGCCGGAGCCGAGCGGACCGGTCACCACGGCCAGCCGGTTGCCGCCCCTCGCGAGCGCCTCGGACAGCTGCCGGGTGGCCGCCGCCCGCCCCGTGAAGACCGGCGGATCGCAGGGCAGCAGGTTCGGCACCGCCGCCCGGCCCGGCCGGGGCTCCGCGGGCGCGGCGGGCTGCGCCGGGGCGGGGTCGGGCGGGCGCAGTTCGGCGGGCGCCGGCTCGCACAGCAGCGAACGGTAGAACCGGACCAGCGCCGGACTCGGCGGCAGCCCGAGTTCGAGCGCCAGCGACTGGCGCAGCTCGTCGTAGACCGCCAGCGCCTCGGAGCGCCGTCCCGCCTGGCACAGCGCGGTCATCTGCAGCATCCGCAGCCGTTCCCGGAGCGGGTGCAGCTGGACGGTCTCGGTGAGGCGCTCGATCACGGCCGGTCCGCCGCCCGCGGCGATCTCCGCCTCCGCCCAGTCCTCGAAGACCCCGAGGAACCGCCGGTCCAGCCGCTGGGCGGCGGCGCCGATCAGCGGCACGTCCCGGAACCCGTCGAGGGCCGAGCCGCGCCACAGGTCCAGCGCCTCGGTCAGCGCGCCGGCCCGGGCCCGCTGTTCGAAGCAGAGCGCGTCGAGCTCACCGGCCTCCGTGTGGAGCACGTATCCGCCGGCCTGGTGGCTGATCCGCGTTCCGGACTCCGCGCCGACCAGGCGGCGCAGTCCGGACACGTACACCTGCAGGTTCTTGCGGGCCGTCCGCGGCGGTGCGTCGTCCCACAGGGCCTCGACCAGGGAGTCGGACGAGACCCGGCCGTTGGCGTGACACAGCAGCGTGGCCAGGAGGATCTGCTGCTTCCGTGATCCCGGGTCCACCGAACGGCCGTTCGCGACTACCCGCAGTGGGCCCAGAATCCCGAAACTCACCGTCATCTCACGCCAACTTGATGACGAGGGAATGCCCTTCCACCTCGGCGTCGGACACCGCGTCCAACCGCTGTTTCACGGAGTTGAGGACGGTCACTTCGTCCTCGGTGAGCCGGGAAAGCACGTCCTGCTGTTCCTCCGTCAGCAGGTCGACCGGGTTACCCGCTTGCCGCAGGGCGGCGAGGGCGTCGAAAGTCATGGTCCCCTCCTGTCTCGTCTGCCAGATCATCATCGTCTTCGGCCCGAACCGCGTCCATGAGACCTTTGGGCCAGAAAGCGCCGTCGACCGGGGACGACGCCACGATCACCGCGAAGAGTCCCGCCTGCAGCCTCGACCGGAGTCCCAGCTTCGCCAGAATGGCGGTGACGAACCGCTTCACCGTGCGCTCACTGATGTTCATTTCCCGCGCCATCGACCGGTTGTCGTACCCGAGGCCGAGGTACTGGAGGACGACGCGCTCCCGAGGGGTGAGCGAACGGCTTCGCGGCAGGGCGTCCGCCAGGGGCTGCGGCAGTGCCGGCGGCCGGTGCGCCCCGCACGCCGGGCAGATCGCGGCGATCGGACCGCCCACCCCGTTCAACGCCGCCGCACGTCGGTACACGAACGCGGCGGTCGTTCTCCATGAAACGTCAACAGGATCCCCCCTCGGGCCACACGACTGCGGTGCCCACATGCTGACGCGAGGACCGGGCACCGGCAAGAGGTCGGACCGACCCTCGTCATGCCAACGTCAGGACGGCGCAGGGTATTTGTGGCCGGAGTGAAGGGTGTGACGGGGCCCCCGGCCCCTGGCCCCCCGGCCCCCGCCGGGCGGGGCGGGGGCGGGCTCGGGGGCCGGGGATCGGGGGCCGGGGGTCGGAGGCCGGGGGCCGGGCGGGCGCCGGGCGCGCCGGGTGAGTCAGGCGCCGACGTAGGCCGCGAGGTGCTCGCCGGTCAGGGTGGAGCGGGCGGCGACGAGGTCGGCGGGCGTGCCCTCGAAGACCACCCGGCCGCCGTCGTGGCCCGCGCCGGGCCCGAGGTCGATGATCCAGTCCGCGTGCGCCATGACCGCCTGGTGGTGCTCGATCACGATGACCGACTTGCCGGAGTCGACGAGCCGGTCGAGCAGGCCGAGCAGCTGCTCGACGTCGGCCAGGTGCAGGCCCGTGGTCGGTTCGTCGAGGACGTAGACGCCGCCCTTGTCCGCCATGTGCGTGGCCAGCTTGAGCCGCTGCCGCTCGCCGCCGGACAGCGTGGTGAGCGGCTGGCCGAGGCTGAGGTAGCCGAGACCGACGTCGGCGAGCCGCTCCAGGATGCGGTGCGCGGCCGGCGTGCGCGCCTCGCCCTCGCCGAAGAACCTCTCGGCCTCCGTCACCGACATCGCGAGCACCTCGCTGATGTCGCGGCCGCCGAGGTGGTGGTCCAGCACCGACGCCTCGAAGCGCTTCCCCTCGCACTCCTCGCAGGTGGTGGCGACGTTCGCCATCATCGCCAGGTCGGTGTAGATGACACCCGCGCCGTTGCAGTTCGGGCAGGCGCCCTCGGAGTTGGCGCTGAACAGCGCCGGCTTCACACCGTTGGCCTTCGCGAACGCCTTGCGGATCGGGTCGAGCAGACCCGTGTACGTCGCCGGGTTGCTCCGCCGGGAGCCGCGGATCGCCCCCTGGTCGACCGACACCACGCCCGCGCCGGGCGGGATCGAGCCGTGCACGAGCGAGCTCTTCCCCGAACCCGCGACGCCGGTGACCACGACCAGCACCCCGAGCGGGACGTCGACGTCGACGCCCTGCAGGTTGTTCGCCGACGCGCCGCGGATCTCCAGCGCGCCGGTGGACTTGCGCACCTCCTCCTTGACGACGGCCCGGTCGTCGAGGTGCCGGCCGGTGATGGTGTCGCCCGACCGCAGCCCCTCGACCGTGCCCTCGAAGCAGACCGTGCCGCCCCCCGAACCGGCGCCGGGGCCGAGGTCGATGACGTGGTCGGCGATCGCGATCGTCTCCGGCTTGTGCTCCACGACGAGCACCGTGTTGCCCTTGTCCCGCAGGCGGAGCAGCAGGCCGTTCATCCGCTGGATGTCGTGGGGGTGCAGGCCCGTGGTCGGCTCGTCGAAGACGTAGGTGGTGTCGGTGAGGGAGGAGCCGAGGTGGCGGATCATCTTCACGCGCTGCGCCTCGCCGCCCGACAGGGTGCCGGACGGCCGGTCGAGCGCGAGGTAGCCCAGCCCGATCTCCACGAACGAGTCGAGGGTCTCGCCGAGCGTGGCGAGCAGCGGCGCCACCGACGGCTCGTCGAGGCCGCGGACCCACTCGGCCAGGTCGGTGATCTGCATCGCGCAGGCGTCGGCGATGTTGATCCCGCCGATCCGCGAGGCCCGGGCGCCCTCGGCGAGCCGGGTGCCGCCGCACTCGGGGCAGTCGGTGAAGGTGACCGCGCGCTCGACGAACGCCCTGATGTGCGGCTGCAGCGCGTCCTTGTCCTTGGCGAGGAACGACTTCTGGATCTTGGGGACCAGGCCCTCGTAGGTCAGGTTGACGCCGTTGACCTTGACCTTGGTCGGCTCGCGGTGGAGGAAGTCCTGCATCTCCTTGTCGGTGAACTCGCGGATCGGCTTGTTCGGGTCGATGAAGCCCGACTCGATGAAGATCCCGACGGTCCACCAGCTGTCCACCTTGTAGCCGGGGACGGTGATCGCACCCTCGGCGATCGACTTGGTGTCGTCGTAGAGCTGCGTGAGGTCGATGTCGGAGACCTTGCCCCGGCCTTCGCAGCCCGGACACATGCCGCCGGCCCGGCTGAAGGTCTGCTTCACCGTCTTGCTGCCGGCCCCCTTCTCCACCGTGATCGCGCCGCTCGCCCGGACCGAGGGGACGTTGAAGGAGTACGCGTTGGGCGAGCCGATGTGCGGCTGCCCGAGCCGGCTGAACAGGATGCGCAGCATCGCGTTGGCGTCGGTGGCGGTGCCGACCGTCGAGCGCGGGTTGGCGCCCATCCGCTGCTGGTCGACGATGATCGCGGTCGTCAGGCCTTCGAGGACGTCGACCTCGGGGCGGGCCAGGGTCGGCATGAAGCCCTGGACGAAGGCGCTGTAGGTCTCGTTGATCAGCCGCTGCGACTCCGCGGCGATCGTGCCGAACACCAGCGAGCTCTTGCCCGAGCCGGATACTCCGGTGAACACCGTCAGCCGGCGCTTCGGGATCTCGACGCTGACGTCCTTGAGGTTGTTCACCCGCGCGCCGTGGACGCGGATCAGGTCGTGGCTGTCGGCCACGTTCGGCTCGGGCGACTGCGTGTCCGGCTTGGGGGCCTTGCTCATCGTGTCTCCATCTGCTGGGCGCTACCGCCTGTGCGGTCTCCGCCGGCGTCGCCTGACTCGATCTCGATCCAACCAGTTTCGAGCACCGCCCGGACCCGTTCCGGATCTTCCCGGGCCGTTGCGGACACACGCGGACGTGCACGGACGTGCGCGGGCCTCCGCCGACCTCCGCTGATCTTCGCGAGCGGGCGGCAGCGAGTGAGCATACGGGGAGGCACTGACAATCCGGCCGACCCCCGTCGCGGATGCGAGGCCCGCCGACCCCCGTCGCGGATGCGACACCCGCCCACCCTCGTCGCGGGTGCGACGCCCCGGAGTTCAGCCGGCGGTCGACGCCGCCTCGGCGAGGGCCTCCAGCACCGGCCGGATCAGCGGGTGGCCGTCCGCGCCGGCCCGGACGGCGGCGAACACCCGCCGGGTCGCGAGCGCGCTGTCCACCGGCCGCACCGACACCTGCCCGAGGTCCACCCCGAGCAGCGCCGAGCGCGGCACCAGCGCGACACCCGCGCCGGCCGAGGCGAGCGCGACGACGGCGCGGAAGTCGTCGGAGGAGTGCACCAGGCGGGGCTGGAAGCCCGCGTACTCGCAGGCCAGCAGCACCACGTCGTGGCACGGGTTGCCGGGGTAGGGGCCGATCCACGGCTCGGCGGCGAGGTCGGCCACCGCGATCGGGCCGTCCCCGGCCGCCAGGGGGTGGGCGAGCGGCAGGACCGCCTCGAACGGCTCCGCGTACAGCGGGACGCGGGTGAGCCGGGCGTCGTCGGCGCGCGGCGCGCCCCGGTACTCGACGGCCACCGCGAGGTCGGCGCGCCCGTCCAGGACCATCGGCAGGCTGGCGTCCCCCTCGGCGTCCAGCACCTTGAGCCGGACGCCGGGGGCGCGGGTGGCCAGGGTGCCGATGGCGGGCGCGAGGACCAGGGAGATCCCGGTGGCGAAGGACGCGACGGTGACCTCGCCGGAGACGCCCGCGCTGTAGGCGGCGAGGTCCGCCTCGGCGCGTTCGAGCTGGGCGAGCACGGCGTCGGCGTGCCCGAGCAGGATCTCACCGGCCGCCGTGAGCCGGACCCCGCGGCCCTCCCGCGCGAGCAGGTGGTGCCCGGTCTCCTGCTCCAGCGCGGCCAGCTGCTGCGACACGGCGGACGGGGTGAGGTAGAGGGCGGCCGCGGCGGCGGTCACGGTCCGGTGGTCCGCCACCGCCCGCAGGGTCCGCAGCCGTCTTGCGTCGATCACAGGCCAATTCTGCCAGCGCCGGAGCACCCGGACGGGCGGGGGTGAGCGCCCGGTCCCGCGGAGCCCCGGAAACCGCGAACGGGAGTGGGACGTCGGACGGGCCGACGTCCCACTCCCGGGCGGGAGGGTGGGGCAGGTGGTCTGGGTGCCGTGCGACGGGGGCGGGCCGGTCCGGCCTCCGCCGCACGGCGGCTCTCGGAGCCCGTGGCGCGTCCGGTTCCGAGCGGACGCGCCACGGGCGATCAGGGGGAACCGTCCCGAACGGGGACGGCTCCGCGGGGTGCTGCCCCGCCGCCGGGGCTACTCCCCCAGCGCGGCGCGCGCGTCGATGAAGGCGGCGACGGCGCGCTCGACGTCCTCGGTGGAGTGCGCGGCCGAGAGCTGCACCCGGATCCGGGCCTGGCCGTGCGGCACGACCGGGTACGAGAAGCCGATCACGTACACGCCGCGCTCCAGCAGCAGCTCGGCGAGCCGGCCGGCCTTGGCCGCGTCGCCGATCATCACCGGGGCGATCGGGTGGTCGCCGGGCAGGATCTCGAAGCCCGCCTCGGTCATCTTCGACCGGAACAGCGCGGTGTTGGCCACCAGCCGCTCCCGCAGGTCCGTCGACTGCTCGACCAGGTCGAGCACCTTCAGCGAGGCCGCGGCGATCACCGGGGCGAGCGAGTTCGAGAACAGGTACGGCCGCGAGCGCTGGCGCAGCAGGGCGACGATCTCGCGGCGCGCGGCGACGTAGCCGCCCGACGCGCCGCCGAGCGCCTTGCCGAGGGTGCCGGTGATGATGTCGACGCGGTCCATCACGCCGTGCAGCTCGGGGGTGCCGCGGCCGCCCGGGCCGACGAAGCCGACCGCGTGCGAGTCGTCGACCATGACCATCGCGTCGTAGCGGTCGGCCAGGTCGCAGATCTCGCGCAGCGGGGCGACGTAGCCGTCCATCGAGAAGACGCCGTCGGTGACGATGAGGCGGCGGCGGGCGCCCTGGGCCTCCTTGAGCTGCTGCTCCAGGTCGGCCAGGTCGCGGTTGGCGTAGCGGTGGCGGCGGGCCTTGCAGAGGCGGATGCCGTCGATGATGCTCGCGTGGTTGAGGGCGTCCGAGATGACCGCGTCGCGCTCGTCGAGCAGGGTCTCGAACACGCCGCCGTTGGCGTCGAAGCAGGAGGAGTAGAGGATGGTGTCCTCCTGGCCGAGGAACGCGGAGAGGCGCTCCTCCAACTCCTTGTGGACGTCCTGGGTGCCGCAGATGAAGCGGACGGACGCCATGCCGTAGCCCCAGCGGTCCAGCGCGTCCTTCGCGGCGGCGAGCACCTCGGGGTGGTCGGCGAGGCCGAGGTAGTTGTTGGCGCAGAAGTTGAGCACCTCGCCGGGGGCTCCGCCACCGGTGACGGTGACGGCGGCGCTCTGCGGGGTGCCGATCACCCGCTCGGGCTTGAAGAGGCCCGCCTCGCGGATCTCGTCGAGGGTGGCGGCCAGGTCGGCGCGCACGTTGTCGATCACAGCGGACTCCTACACGAGTGAGCGAGGGCGGAAGGGGGCTCGGACGGTCGCGTCCGGCACTCAGACGGTCCAGTCGAGGATGATCTTGCCGCAGCGGCCGCCGGCCGCCTCGTCGAACGCGGCCTCGAAGTCGGCGGCGGGGTAGCGGCCGGTGATCACGGGGCTGAGGTCAAGCCCGCCCTCCAGCAGGACGGACATCGCGTACCAGGTCTCGAACATCTCGCGGCCGTAGATGCCCTTGAGGGTGATCATCGAGGTGACGACGGAGGCCCAGTCGACCGGGAACTCCTCGGCCGGCAGGCCGAGCATGGCGATCTTCCCGCCGTGCGTCATGTTGGCGATCATCGACTGGAGCGCCTCGGGGCGGCCGGACATCTCCAGGCCGACGTCGAAGCCCTCGCGCAGGCCCAGCTTCTGCTGGCCCTCCTCGATGGTGTGCTCGGCGACGTTGAGGGCCAGCGAGACGCCGACCTTGCGGGCGAGGTCGAGCCGGTAGGGCGAGACGTCCGTGATCATCACGTTGCGGGCGCCGGCGTGCTTGGCGACGGCGGCGGCCATGATGCCGATCGGGCCGGCACCGGTGATCAGCACGTCCTCGCCGACCAGCGGGAAGGAGAGCGCGGTGTGCACGGCGTTGCCGAACGGGTCGAAGATCGCGGCGACGTCGAGGTCGACGGGCACGCGGTGCACCCAGACGTTGGAGGCGGGCAGCGCCACGTACTCGGCGAAGGCGCCGTCGCGGCCGACGCCCAGGCCGACGGTGTTGCGGCAGAGGTGGCGGCGGCCGGCCAGGCAGTTGCGGCACTTGCCGCAGACCAGGTGGCCCTCGCCGCTGACCAGGTCGCCGACGGCGATGTCCGCGACGCCCGCGCCGATCTCGGCGACCTCGCCGACGAACTCGTGGCCGAGCACCAGCGGCGTCCTGATGGTCTGCTGCGCCCAGCCGTCCCACTTGCGGATGTGCAGGTCGGTGCCGCAGATGCCGGTGCGCAGCACCTTGATGAGCACCTCACCGGGGCCGATCGCCGGGGTGGGGACGTCCATCAGCCAGAGTCCGGGCTCGGCCTTCTGCTTGACGAGTGCCTTCACGGCGGTGGCTCCTGACGCACGGTGGGTGGCGGCCCGGTGTGGGCAGGCCGACGGGACCCGGCGGGGGGGTGGCGGTTCCTCGCAGGTCCTTGATCGGTCCTGGCGGTTCCAGGAGGGTTCCTGGCGTCCGCTGTTCCGGGCAGGCAGAAATCTGCCTGGTGAGAGGGGGTGCGGTCCATCTAGGAATTCTTAAGGGCCGCCACAGCTGGGCTAAACGATCGTGCCCGAGCGGGGGTCGGCGGCCCTCGCGGCATGCCGGGAGCCACTCGTACGGCGGAGCGCGCGGAGTGCGTTCGCGGGGTCGCGGGGTGCGTTCGCGGGGTCGCGGGGTGCGTTCGCGGGGTCGCGGGGTGCGTTCGCGGGGCCGTGGGGTGTGGCGGCCCGCGAGCGGGGTTGGGGCGGGTGGCTGAGGCTTGGGTCCGTTCGGGCCAGCGGGGCGGCGGTCGGCGCGCGGGGCCGGTGCGGCGCGCATACGGTGGCGATCGCTCCCCCGTGGGCCCGTGGAGCGCTGCTCCGGGTCCGTCCGGACCAGAGAGGCGCCTCGAAGATGACGACGAATTCCGTGACGAGTCTCCACCGTCCGCGCCCCGCCGCGCCCCGCCGGCGCGGGCGGGCGGTCCCGGCGGCGCTGGCGCTGGCCGGGCTGCTGGCCGCGGCCGGCTGCTCGGGCGGGGCGGCCTCCGATCCGCCGGCCGCGGGGGCGGTGACGGCCGTCCCGGCGGCGCTGAGCCCGTCGGCGACGGCCTCCTCGGCCTCCTCCCCCGCGTCGACGGCGTCGCCGACGGCGGGCGGGACGGTGGTGCCGCTGACGCCGGACGTCACGGCGCGGATCGATGCGGCCGTGCAGCGGGTGCTGCGGGAGGCCTCGGTACCCGGTGTGATCGTCAGCCTGTCGTCGCCGAGTGGCAACTACCTGAAGGCCTTCGGCGTCTCCGACAAGGTCGCGGGCACACCGATGGTGACCGGTCTCAACATGCGGATCGGCAGCGAGACGAAGACCTTCACCGTCACCGGCCTGCTGCGGCTGGTCGACCAGGGCAAGGTGGGGCTGGACGACCCGATCGGCAAGTACGTGGCGGGTGTGCCGAACGGCGACAAGATCACCCTGCGCCAGCTCGCGGCCATGCAGAGCGGGCTCTTCTCGTACACGCAGGACGAGGACTTCGTCCAGGCCCTGGAGGCCGACCCGGACCGGGTGTTCACGCCCCAGCAACTGCTCTCGTACTCCTTCGACCACCCGGTGAACTTCCCGCCCGGCGCCAAGTTCGAGTACTCCAACACCAACACGGTGCTGCTGGGCCTGGTGATCGAGAAGGTGAGCGGGCAGGCGCTCGGGCCGTTCCTGAAGCAGCAGGTGTTCGACCCCGCGGGGCTGGGGCGGACGGTGTTCCCGGTCGGCAGCGAGTTCCCGCAGCCGCACGCACGCGGCTACACCAACCAGACGCCGAACGGGGCGATCGCGGACTCCACCGACTGGGACCCGTCCTGGGCCTGGGCGGCGGGCGCCATCATCTCGGACCAGGCGGACCTGCAGAAGTGGGCGAAGGTGGTGGCCACCGGCACGCTGCTGACCCCGCAGACGCAGGCGCAGCGGTTGGCACCGCAGCCCTCGGCGGTGCCGGACACCTGGTACGGGCTCGGGATCTTCTACGACCACGGGTGGATCGGGCACAACGGTTCGCTGCCGGGCTACCAGAGCGTGGTGGTCTACCTGCCGTCGGCACAGGCCTCGTTGGTGGTGCTGCTGAACACGGACGTGTCGTTCCAGGGTGAGGAGCCGTCGACGCTGTTCGCGCAGGCGGTCACGGAGATCGTCTCGCCGGGGAACGTCTACACGCTCCCGGCGGCGCCAGCCGGGTCGGGTTCGTCCTCGCCCCCGGCTTCCCCGTCGCCGACGTCCTCCTCCTCGGCCTCGTCGCCGTCCTCCTCGCCTTCGTCGGCGTCCCCGTCGAGGTCCGCCTCGCCGTCCTCGAAGTCCCCCGCGTCCAACGCGGACGCCTGACGGGCGCCGCCGCGGGCTGCGCCGGCGGCCCAGGCGGGAAGCGGCCCCGCACGGAGGCCCCCGAACCCGGCTCCGACGTCGGAGCCGGGTTCGGGGGCTTCTGGGCGGGGCCGCCGAGGTGCGTGCCGGATCCGCTCGGTCAGGTCCCGAGGACCTGTGCGAGGTCGTAGGAGACCGGCTCCTCCAGCTGCTCGTAGGTGCAGCTCCCCGGCGCGCGGTCGGGGCGCCAGCGGCGGAACTGGGCGGTGTGCCGGAACCGGGTGCCCTCCATGTGGTCGTAGGCGACCTCGGCGACGCGTTCGGGGCGCAGCGGCACCCAGGAGAGGTCCTTGCCGCCGGTCCAGCGGCTCTGTGCGCCGGGGAGCCGGGCGTCGGCGTGGGCGGCCTCGTCGGCCCAGGCGCCCCAGGGGTGGCCGGTGGTGTCGGTCATCCGCAGCGGGGCGAGTTCCTCGACGAGTTCGCGGCGGCGGGCCATCGGGAAGGCGGCGCAGACGCCGACGTGCTGAAGGCGGCCGTCGGCGTCGTGGAGGCCGAGCAGGAGCGAGCCGACGATCGGGCCGCTCTTGTGCTCGCGGTAGCCGGCGACGACGCAGTCGGCGGTGCGCTCGTGCTTGATCTTGAACATGGCGCGGTCGCCGGGCCGGTAGGGCTGGTCGAGGGGTTTGGCGACGACGCCGTCGAGGCCGGCGCCCTCGTACCGGGCGAACCAGGTGTCGGCGAGGTCGCGGTCGGTGGAGGCCGGGGCGGTGAAGACCGGGTCGGTGGCGTGGGCGAGGGCCGCTTCCAGGGCGGGGCGGCGGACGGCGAGGGGCTCGTCGAGGAAGGAGCGGTCGCCGAGGGCGAGCAGGTCGAAGGCGACGAAGGAGGCGGGGGTGCGTTCGGCGAGGAGTCGGACGCGGCTGGCGGCGGGGTGGATGCGTTCGAGGAGTTCCTCGAAGCGGAGCCGGCCGTCGCGGGCGATGACGACCTCTCCGTCGAGGACGCAGCGCGGGGGTGTCTCGCGGCGCAGCGCCTCGACGAGTTCGGGGAAGTAGCGGGTGAGGGGTTTGCCGGTGCGGCTGCCGAGTTCGACCTCGTCGCCGTCGCGGAAGACGATGGTGCGGAAGCCGTCCCACTTGGCCTCGTACTGCATTCCGGGCGGGATCTTCGCGACCGACTTGGCGAGCATCGGCGCGACCGGCGGCATGACGGGCAGGTCCATGGTCCCGATCCTCGCGCCGAAGGCCCGGCGCCGCACGGTGGGCGGGGGCGCGGGCGTGGGCCGGGAGGCCGGGAGGCCGGGAGGGCCGGAGTGGTCGGCGGGCCTCGGGCCTCGGGGCGCGCGGCGCGCGGGGCGCGCTTAGCGTGAGAGGCATGGGCTCTGCCGTGGAACTGGATGTCGCCGGGCGCAGCGTCCGGCTCTCGAACCCGGACAAGGTGTACTTCCCCGAGCGCGGCTTCACCAAGCTGGACGTCGCCGAGTACTACCTGGCGGTCGCGGACGGGGTGCTGCGCGGGCTGCGGGACCGGCCGACGACGTTGCAGCGGTTCCCGGACGGGGTGGAGGGCGAGTTCTTCTACCAGAAGCGGGCGCCGAAGGGCCTGCCGGAATGGCTGCCGACGGCCCGGATCGCCTTCCCGAGCGGGCGGTCGGCGGACGAGATCTGCCCGACGGAGCCGGCCGCCGTGCTGTGGGCGGCCAATCTGGGGTGCCTGACCTTCCACCCGTGGCCGGTGCGGAGGGCGGACACCGAACACGTGGACGAGTTGCGGATCGACCTGGACCCGCAGCCGGGGACGGACTTCCGGGACGCCGCGCGGGTGGCGCACGAGCTGCGGGCGGTGCTGGAGGAGCACGGCCTGCGCGGCTGGCCGAAGACCTCGGGCGGGCGCGGGCTGCACGTGTACGTGCCGCTGGTCCCGGAGTGGACGTTCACGGACGGGCGGCACGCGGTGATCGCGCTGGGCCGGGAGCTGGAGCGGCGGCTGCCGGGCCGGGTGACGACGGCGTGGTGGAAGGAGGAGCGCGGCGAGCGGATCTTCGTCGACTACAACCAGATGGCGCGGGACCGCACGATCGCGTCCGCGTACTCGCTGCGGGCGCGGCCCCGGGCGACGGCGTCGACGCCGCTGCGCTGGGAGGAGGTGGACGAGGTGCTGCCGGAGGACTTCGACCTGCGGACGGTGCCCGGCCGGTTCGCCGAACTCGGGGACCTCCAGGCGGGGATGGACGGGGAGGCGTTCCGATTGGAGGGGCTGCTGGAGCTGTACGAGCGGCAGGTGACGGACCACGGGATGGGCGAGCTGCCGTATCCGCCGGACCATCCGAAGGCGGCCGGGGAGCCGACCCGGGTCCAGCCGAGCCGGGCGCGGAGGAAGGACGCCTGACGTGGTCACGTAGGCTTTCGCCCCACGAAGATCATCCACCGGGCGCGGGCTCGGGTACGGACACGGGTGCGGGTACGGCGCGGGTCCGGATACGGACGCGCGCACGGGTACGGGTACGGACGGGGCGAAGGGGCGTGGACGGGGTGGGCGTGCGGGGGCTGCGGGAGATCCTGGCGGACGCGGCGGGCGGACTGTTCCCGCCGTCGGACGGGTCGGTGACGGTGCTGCCGCAGCCGTCGCGCCGGGACGCGGGGGTGCTGTCGTTCTCGGCGCACGCGGTGGTGTTCACGGACGAGGACCCGGCATGGGTGCACGAGGTGCTGGCCGCCGTGCCGAGCGATCCGCTGGCCGCACCGCTGTGCCCGCCGTTCCTGACCGCGTTCGCCGAGCGGACCGGCCGGGAGGTCGGCAACATCGACCTGCTGACGGTGGCCGGCCGGCTGCCGGGCGAGCCGCCGCTGGCGCTGGAGCCGGTCGCCGACCGGGAGCACCCCCGCGTGGTGCGCGCCCTGCGCTACCGGGAGGACGTGCGGGTCTTCGAGGCCGACGGCGGGGTGCTGGTGCTCGGGCGCGGTGTGGCCGGGCGCTGGGAGTGCTCGATCGAGGTGGCGCCGGACGCGCGCGGGCGCGGTGTGGGCCGGGCGCTCGCGGCCTCGGCCCGGCACCTGGTGCCGGACGGCGAGTGGCTCTGGTCGCAGCAGGCGCCGGGCAACGCGACCAGCGTCCGGGCGTTCCAGGCGGCCGGCTACCGGCCGGTCGGCGCGGAGGTGCTGCTGGTGGTGGGGCGGCCGTGAGCGGGCTCGCGGTGGTGCCGGAGGAGGTGCGGGCCCGGCTGGTGGTCCGGTTCGGGCCGGGCGCCGACGCGTGGTGCGCGGACCTGCCGTCGTTGGTCGCCGACCTGGCGGGGCGCTGGGGCCTGACGGTGCTGGCGGCCGGCGGGGGCGGCACGGCGCGGGTGTTCCGCTGCGCACGGGCGGCGGACGGCGCCACCGTGTGGCTGAAGCTGACGCCGGACCCGGAGGTGGCGGCCCAGGAGGCGGCGGCGTTGCGGGCCTGGTCGGGTTCGGCCCCGGTGGTGCCGCTGCTCGACCACGACGCGCAGGCCTGCGCACTGCTGCTCGCGGACGTCGCGCCCGGCACGACGCTGCGTGAGCGCGGCTGGCGCCCGTCCGAGGTCGCGGAGATGCTGGCCGGCCTGCGGTCGGCACCGGTCGACGGGGTGGCGCTGCCGCCGCTGGCCGAGCGGGTGGAGTTCCTCGTCGGCCTGACGGAGCGGCGCGCGCCCGGGCTGGTCCCGGCGGCCGTGTGGGAGCCGGCCCGCGAGCTGGCGGCGAGCGGCCCCCGGACGCTGGTGCACGGGGACCTGCACCCCGCCAACGTGCTGCTCGGGCCGTCCGGGCCGGTCGCGATCGACCCGCGCCCGTGTCTGGGCGACCCCGACTTCGACCTGGTCGACTGGGCGCTGGACGGCGTCACCGACACCACCGCCCTCGCGTCGCGGATCGACGAGCTGGCCGCCCTGGTGCCCGGCGCCGACCCCGGACGGGTGCTGGCCTGGTGCCGCGCGGCGGCCGTGCTGATCGCCGCCCCGCGGGTGGCGGCCGGGCGGCGCGACGCGGAGACGGCGTTCCTGCGGGAGCTGGCCGGGATCTGACGGCGCGCCAGGCGGCGTAGCAGGCGGCGCAGCGGACGGCGCAGCGGACGGCGGCGGCGTCGGGTGCAGCGGACGGCGGCGGCGGTGCAGCGGACGGCGGCGGCGGGCAGCGCGGGTCGGGCTGCCCTCACCTCCTGCACCTCACCCGGCGGGCGGCCCGCCCGAGGTACCGGCCCGTCCCTCCGCCGCCCCGCCGGGCGCGACCGACCGCCGCCGCGCCGGACGCGGACCGGCGGGCCCGTACGACACCGCCAACACCGTCGCCCGGCGACGGCCGGCGCGCGGGCCCTGCCCGGTGGACTCCAGGTCACGCCTCAGCTCGTCCAGCATCGTGGAGCCGGGGCTGAAGTCGTACGACTCCAGCCCGGGCAGGTCGAGGTCCCGCCGCAGGGACGCCACCGCGAGGTCCCGCCACATGTAGAGGTCGTCCGGTCGGCGGCCGCCGACCTCCTCCCACTGCCGGCAGCGCGAGCGCAGTCCGAGGACGGCTCCCCGCGCGGTGGCCGTCGCGCACATCCCGCCCTGCGCGTAGAACCAGCCGTTCAGCTCCAGCGCCACCTCTCCGGCGAGCTCGGGCGTGACCCGGGTGCCCGAACCGTGCGACAGCCTCCCGAGGATGCGGAAGACCTCCGGGTAGGACTCCAGGCGGGCCCGGTGGAGTTCGATCGCCCAGCCCGACTTCAGGTCCGTGAGCCATCGCGCCCGCTCCCGGCGCTGCTGCGCCAGGGTCAGCGCGGCGCCGACGCCCGCCACGGCCAGTGCCACGAGCCCCGACACCAGCGCGGTCACGATCTGTTCGCTCATGGCAGCCCCTCCCCTCCTCCGGCTCCGGCCGACGGGGCCGAGTATGCCCACCGTTGGCGCGCCGAACCCCGGTGCCCCGCCGCCCGGTTGAGCGGCCGGACAGCTCTCCGAACCCCTGGCCGTACGAGCCCGCAGCGGCCGATGGGGCCAACGGGGCCGATGGGGTCAACGGGGCCGGGGAGGGCCGAGGGGTCTGCGGGTAGAGTTCGATCAAGGGAGCGCCGGCCGGGGAGGAACCATGCGGACAGACGACGTGCCACCGATCGTGCTGGTGCACGGGACGCGGTTCAGTGCGGCCCAGTGGGCTGCGCAACTCGCGGTACTGGAGCAGGACTTCCCGGTGACCGCGGTCGACCTGCCGGGCCACGGCGCCCGCTCGGCGCAGCCGTGGAGCCTCGACGCTGCGGCGGAGGTCATCGCCGAAGCGGTGGACGAGCTCGGCCGCGGGCCGGCCGTGGTCGTCGGGCACTCCCTGGGCGGGTACGCCTCGCTGGAGTTCGCGCGGCGCAGCCCCGAACGCCTCCGCGGGCTGGTGCTCGCGGGGGCCAGTGCCCCGACGTACGGCCCCTGGGCGGTGCCGTACCGCTGGGTCGCCGGGCTGGTCCCCCGCGTGCCGGCGGAGCGGCTGACCCGGTGGAACGACCGGATGCTGCGCCGGCTGTACCCTCCGCACGTCGTCGGGCCCACCATCCGCAGCGGCTATGCCTTCCACACCCTGCCCGCTGCCTGGGGCGAGGTGCTGGGCCGTTTCGACGCGGGCTCGATGCGTCACGTGACGGCGCCCGTGCTGATCCTCAACGGTGAGCGGGACCTCGTCTTCCGGTCCGGCGAGCGGGAGTTCGCCCGTGCACACCCGCAGGCCCGCATCGAACTGATCCCACGGGCGCGGCACCTCGCGAACTTCGACGACCCCGAGGCGTTCACCGGCGCCGTCCGCCGCTTCGCCGAGGGCCTCCCGGCCCAGGTCTGAGCCGGGCGCGGCAGCCCGGTCCGGGCTGCCGGCCCACGGTGTGGAACGTCCCGGTTGCGGCGCTACCGGGCGGCGAGTGCGCCGACGAAGGTCGCGAACGCGCCGACCAGCAGCACGGCGGCGGCGATCCCGAGGGCGACCCGGCGCCGTTGGGAGCGGTCCCGCGGGCGCAGCAGCAGGTGGACGGCGACGAACCCCGCGACCGGGAAGGCCGCCAGGGCCAGCAGCAGGATGCTCAGCCAGTAGAGCACCCCGGCGGTGCCCGCGAGCCGGCACGCGCCGTCGCTCGTGCAGGAGACCGGGACGCGTTCGTGTGTGGCGATCTTCCAGTCGGTCCAGGCGTGCTCGTTCGCCTGTCCGCCGCCGTCGGGGAAGAAGGTGCCCCGGCAGTCGCCGGTCGTGCCCTGGACCGGCCGGGCGGGGTCGGTGCGCAGGCACCGGTCGGCGACCAGTGCGCCGCGTGTGCCGGCGAGCCCGGTGGCGTAGGCCAGGCCGTCTCCCGCCCGGGCGACGCCCCAGCCGCCGAGGCCCAGCAGCACCAGCACCGCGACGGCCGGCACCAGCACCTTGCCGAGTGCGCGCCGAATATCCGGATCCATCTCCGCCCCCTGCCCGTTCGGCCTGACCGTTCGGCCTGACTGCTCGGCCTGCCCGTCGGCCTGTCCGTTCGGCCCGGCGAGCCGAGTCTCGCCGCCCCTCGGCTGGGACGCCGCCGCCGGCCCTCCGGTTTCGGTCCGGCTGTCAGGCGCTGCCCCGGCCGTTCATCATGGCGAGCACGGAGGCCAGCCCGAGCATCGACCCGACGGTGGCGCCCGTGGGCGTGAGGAGGCGGCCGGCGAGTGGGTCGCTGACGACACAGACGAGCAGGAAGCCGCCGGCCGGAACCGCTGCCAGCCCGGCCACCAGCATCGCCAGCCAGGACACCGTCGCCTTGAACCCGCTCTCGTGGCACACGCCCCCTCCGCAGCGCACCGGTATGACGCCGACGTCGACCGAGGTTCCCCTGTCGAGTGCGTAGCGGTTCGTGGGCTCGCCTCCCGCCGGGGTGAAGGTTCCGTCGCAGCCTCCGGGCGGCAGCGCGGCCCGCTGGTCGGCGGACAGCTCGGCCGGGCAGCGGTCGATGGCGTACCGGCCCGGGACTCCGCTGCTCCCCGCCGAGTAGCCGAGGTGCGGGACGGCGACGGAGACCGCCAGCCAGGTGAGCGAGAACAGGCCCAGGGCGACGGCGATCAGCGCGGCTCTGCCGAGGAGCCACCCGACCAGGGCCCGCCCCCGTCGCGGGGCGGGCGGCACGGCGGGCGGCACCGCGTCGGCGACGGCGCCGGGGCCGGGCTCGGACTCGGAGTCGGACTCGGAGTCGGGCTCCGAGTCGGAAACCTCGTCGGCGACGGGGGGCGGTACCCGAGCCGTCGCCGTCCTGGGCCCGGGCCTGGTCCTGGGCCGCCGTCGGCGGCGGCGGTCCGTAGGCGGTCCCACCGTCACCGCCGGCCGCGCCGCCGGTGCTCCCCCGAGTCGTGTCCGCGTCCACCGCTCCCCCGTCCCTGGTCACCCGCGGACGCCGCGCGGCGCCGGACCGTCCGGTACCCGTGCCGTCCCGGATCCAGGACGCCGTACGACCGGGAGCGGTTGCGTGCACAGCGGGCGCCGGACCGGCCCCGGGCGTGCGGGCGTGCGGACGTGCGGGCGGGTCAGACGGCGAGCGCGCCGACCGGGGCGAGCGAGGCGATGATCGCGACCGCGTCGGCGATCTGCCCGTCCGTCAGGTCCCCTCGGGCGGTGAGGCGCAGGCGCGAGACACCGTCCGGGACGGACGGCGGGCGGAAGCAGCCCACCGCGAGCCCGGCGCGGCGGCAGTCGGCGGCCCAGGCGACGGCGGCCTCGGGGCCGGGGGCCCGGACGGAGACCACCGCGGCGTCGGGCGTGGAGGCGTGCAGCCCGGCGGCGGTGAGCCGGTCGGCGAGGGTGCGGGCGACCTCGCGGGCGCGGTCGGCGCGGTGCGGTTCGGCGCGCAGCAGGCGCAGGGCGCCGAGCGCGGCCCCGGCGGCGGCCGGGGCGAGGCCGGTGTCGAAGATGAAGGTGCGGGCGGTCTCGGTGAGGTGGCGGATCACCCGGCGGGGGCCGAGGACGGCGCCGCCCTGGGAGCCGAGCGACTTGGAGAGGGTCACGGTGGCGACCACGTCCGGTGCTCCGGCGAGGCCGGCGGCGGCGAGCGCGCCGGCGCCGCCGGGGCCGAGGACACCGAGCCCGTGGGCGTCGTCGACCAGCAGGGCGGCGCCGAACGACCGTGCCGCGTCGGCGAGTTCGGGCAGTCGGGCGGCGTTGCCGTCGACCGAGAAGACGGAGTCGGTGACCACCAGGGCCCGCCGCCGGGTGCGTTCGGCGAGGGCGGTGGCGACGGCGGCGGGGTCGCTGTGCGGGGCGCGGTGGACGTCGGCCCGGGCGAGCCGGCAGCCGTCGATCAGCGAGGCGTGGTTGTACGCGTCGGAGACGATCAGGGTGTCCGGGTCGGTGAGCGCGGTGAGCGCCGCCAGGTTGGCGGTGTAGCCGGAGGAGAACACCAGGGCCGCCTCGACGCCGCAGAACTCGGCCAGCTCGCCCTCCAGTTCGGTGTGCAGGGCGGTGGTCCCGGTGACCAGGCGGGAGCCGGTGGCGCCACCGCCCCAGCGCAGCGCGGCGTCGGCGGCGGCCCGGGTGACGGCGGGGTGGCGGGTGAGTCCGAGGTAGTCGTTGCCGGCGAGGTCGAGCACCGGGTCCTCGGCGGGCCGGCTGCGCAGCGTCCGGGTGAGCCCGGCCCGGGCGCGCTGCTCGGCCGTCTCGTCGAGCCAGTCGAAGACGGCGGCGGGGGCGACGGCGGGCGGGGCGGCCGCCTCGGGCGCGGTGCGGTGGACCATGGTCGGCACTCTGGCACGCCCCGCGCGCACCGGGCAATGTGCGCCTGCGCACACACCCGGCCGTCCGTTCGTTCCCCGTTCACCGCGATCACGCGAGGAGAATCCGTGGCTCTTAGACAGCTCCGGGAATCTCTCCGAAGCGGCGAAAGAAGCAGTTCCCGGACCTCGCGGCCGCTGCCGCGGGGAAACCGGGCACCGGTCACCGTGCCGCCCCCGCGGGCGGTGGCGGGCCGGCCGTCAAGGCCGACCCCGGAATGATCCGGCAGGCCGGAACCGACGCCGGCGGTTCCGGTTCGAGGAGTTCGAGGAAGCTCGACTTCGGAGGCGGGACGGCCGCGTGGCCGCGTTCCGGTCCCCGTCCGATCGTCTTCGTCCGCTGCGACAGCGGTCGCCGGGGCGGGACCGAGGACGTCCACCGGGTGATCTCCGTCCTCGGTGACAGCGGCCTCTCCGACCTGGTCCGCCGGAAGCGCGCGCGGATCTTCGTCGAGGTGGCCTTCCGGACCGCCCGGGAGGCCGTCCGCCAGGAGGGCTGCCCCGACGTGCGCCTCCCCGAGCACCCGCCCGCCGTGCCCGAGGGGTGAGCCGGGGGTGTCCGCCTCGCGCTCGCCGCGGGCCCGGGCTTTGCCGGGGGCGGCGGCGAGCAGGCAAGATAGCCGGGTGACCCTCCTTGATCTGATGCCGAAGCCCGCCACGCCCGACGCGCTGTACGAGACGTTCGCCGCCTGGGCGGAGGAGCGCGGGATCTCGCTGTACCCGGCGCAGGAGGAGGCGCTGATCGAGCTGGTGTCGGGGAACAACGTGATCCTGGCGACGCCGACCGGCTCGGGCAAGAGCCTGGTGGCCGCGGGCGCGCACTTCGCGGCGCTGGCGGAGGGGCAGCGGACGTTCTACACCGCGCCGATCAAGGCGCTGGTGTCGGAGAAGTTCTTCGACCTGTGCAAGATGTTCGGCACCGAGCAGGTCGGCATGATGACGGGCGACGCGTCGGTGAACCCGACCGCGCCGATCATCTGCTGCACGGCGGAGGTCCTGGCGCAGATCGCGCTGCGCGACGGCCAGCGGGCCGACATCGGCCAGGTGGTCATGGACGAGTTCCACTTCTACGCGGAGCCGGACCGCGGCTGGGCGTGGCAGATCCCGCTCCTGGAGCTGCCGCAGGCGCAGTTCCTGCTGATGTCGGCGACGCTCGGCGACGTGCGCCGGTTCGAGGAGGACCTGACCCGCCGGACCGGCCGCCCGACCACCGTGGTCCGCAACGCGACCCGGCCGGTGCCGCTGTTCTACGAGTACCGGCGCACCACCATGCACGACACGCTGGAGGAGCTGCTGCAGACCGGCCAGGCGCCGGTCTACGTCGTGCACTTCACGCAGAAGGAGGCGGTGGAGCGGGCTCAGTCGCTGATGAGCATCAACATGTGCTCGAAGGCGGAGAAGGACGCCATCGCCGCGCTGATCGGCAACTTCCGCTTCACCACCAAGTTCGGCCGCAACCTGTCCCGCTTCGTGCGGCACGGCATCGGCGTGCACCACGCCGGCATGCTGCCGAAGTACCGTCGGCTGGTCGAACGCCTCGCCCAGGCGGGCCTGTTGAAGGTGATCTGCGGGACGGACACGCTGGGCGTGGGCGTCAACGTGCCGATCCGCACCGTGCTGTTCACGGCGATGTCCAAGTACGACGGCCAGCGGGTGCGGATGCTGCGGGCGCGCGAGTTCCACCAGATCGCCGGGCGCGCCGGCCGGGCCGGGTTCGACACCGTGGGCCAGGTGGTGGCGCAGGCCCCGGAGCACGTCATCGAGAACGAGAAGGCCGTCGCCAAGGCGGGCGACGACCCGAAGAAGAAGCGCAAGATCGTCCGCAAGAAGGCGCCGGAGGGCTTCGTCGGCTGGTCCGAGGAGACCTTCGAGAAGCTGATCGCCGCCGACCCGGAGCCGCTGGTCTCCCGGTTCAAGGTGAGCCACGCGATGCTGCTCTCGGTGATCGGCCGGCCGGGCAACGCCTTCGAGGCGATGCGCAAGCTGCTCACCGACAACCACGAGGACCGTGCCGCCCAGCGCCGGCACATCCGCACCGCGATCGCCATCTACCGTTCGCTGCTGGAGGGCGGCGTGGTGGAGCGGCTGCCGGAGCCGGACCCGGAGGGCCGGATCGTCCGGCTCACCCTGGACCTCCAGGAGAACTTCGCGCTCAACCAGCCGCTCTCGACGTTCGCGCTGGCCTCCTTCGAGCTGCTCGACCCGACCTCGCCCTCGTACTCGATGGACGTGGTGTCGGTGGTCGAGGCGACGCTCGACGACCCGCGCCAGATCCTCGCCGCGCAGCAGAACAAGGCACGCGGGGAGGCCGTCGGCGAGATGAAGCGCGACGGCATCGAGTACGAGGAGCGGATGGAGCGGCTCCAGGAGATCACGTACCCGAAGCCGCTGGAGGAGCTGCTCACCCACGCCTACGAGGTGTACCAGCGGGCGCACCCGTGGATCGGCGACCACCGGCTCCAGCCGAAGTCGGTGGTCCGCGACCTGTACGAGCGGGCGATGACCTTCTCGGACTACGTCGGCTTCTACGAGCTGGCCCGGACCGAGGGCATCGTGCTGCGGTACCTGGCGGGCGCGTACAAGGCGCTGGAGCAGACCGTCCCCGAGGACGCGAAGACCGACGACCTGAAGGACGTCATCGCCTGGCTGGGCGAGCTGGTCCGCCAGGTCGACTCCAGCCTGCTGGACGAGTGGGAGCAGCTCGCCAACCCGACCGATCCGCAGTCGGCCGAGGTGGTGCTGGACGAGAAGCCGGCGCCGGTGACGGCCAACGCACGGGCGTTCCGGGTGCTGGTGCGCAACGAGATGTTCCGCCGCGTGGAGCTGTGCGCGCTGGAGCACTACGACGCCCTGGCCGAGCTGGACGGCGAGTACGGCTGGGACGCGGACCGCTGGGCGGACGCCATGGACGGGTACTGGGAGGAGTACGACGACCTGGGCACCGGTCCGGACGCGCGCGGTCCGAAGATGCTGCTGATCGAGGAGGAGGACTCCTCCTGGAAGGTCCGGCAGATCTTCGACGACCCGGAGGGCGACCACGACTGGGGCATCAGCGCCGAGGTCGACCTGTACGGGTCGGACGAGGAGGGCCGGGCCGTCCTGCGGGTCACCGCGGTGGACCGGCTGGGCGGCTGACGGACGGTCAGGGGTCGCCCGGGCCGCCCGAGGCGCTTCCGGGCGGGCGGCGGCAGCGATGACGACGACCTGACGATACGTCACGACGGGGCGGGCGGAAGGGATTCCACCCGCCCCGTCGTGCGGGGTGCTACATCCAGACGAAGGGCGCGCCGGCCGTGTACGAGAGCGCCCGGGTGGCCTCGTCGAGCATCTGCTCGACGCCGGCGGGGGCGGCGGACGGGACCGGGAGCGGGGTGGTGACGGGGCCGGAGGGGCTCGGCGAGCCGGCGTGGGCGTCGGCCGGCCGCGAACTGGTGACCGTCACGTAGTGGCCGACCAGTTCGACCCTCGGCTCGCCGCCGGGCTTGGCCGTGCCGGCGGCCTGGGCGGGCGCGGCGGAGGCGTCGGGGAGGATGAAGGCCACCGAGCCGGGCTTGGCGCGCAGCGCGTCCGCGGCCTTGGCGGCGGCGGGGGCGTCGGCGAAGCGGAGCAGGGTGACACTGCTGAGCACCGGCTTCTCCTGGCCGGCGAAGCTGACGGCGAGGTAGCCGCGGCAGCCGCCCTCGCGCAGCAGGTCCAGGGTCCGGTCCTGGAGCACCTCGGTGCAGTTGTCGCCGCGGCGGGCGCCGGAGCGCTTGCCCTTGTAGCCGCCCGCCTCGATCAACCGCTGGGCGGGGAAGTAGGCGTCGACGTCCAGGACCTCGGGGTCGGCGACGGCGCGGGGGGCGTCGCCGACGACCGGTGGCGTCTTGGTCGCGTCCCTGGTGGACGGACCGAGCCCGGGTATGAAGTCGCCGGGCATCGGGCGGCTGATGACCCACCCTCCGGCCGCGACCACGCCGATCACCACGACCCAGCCGACGGCCCGGCGGGCGGTCACTCTCCTGGCCCGGTACGCCCCGGCGGGCCGTTCCGACGTGTGGCCTGCCGGCCGTTCTGCCGACCGATCTGCCGGTCGCTCCGCGGGTGACGGGGTGTGCTCCCCCTGCGTGGTCATGGCGCCGATTGTATGCAGGTCACGCGTGGTGGAGATCACTGGGGCGGGCTCCGGAGGCCGTCGTCCGCCGCGGCGGGCCGCCTCCGCACCCGACGTGACCTGCACCACTACCGTGAGCTTCGACACTGTGACAACTCGCACATCCTCCCCGGGATCTTCTGGTGGGTTTCCTCTGGCGTCTCTCAAGGGCCAGGAGGCAGGATCAGGCCCATGGATCTGCTCGATACCCTCACCGCCAAGGGCCTGCGTGGGGAGACCCCCACCCGCGAGGAGGCGCTGGCCGTCCTCGCCACCACCGACGACGAGCTGCTGGACGTGGTCGCCGCCGCCGGACGGGTGCGCCGGCGGTGGTTCGGCCGCCGGGTCAAGCTCAACTACCTGGTGAACCTGAAGAGCGGGCTCTGCCCGGAGGACTGCTCGTACTGCTCGCAGCGACTGGGCTCCAAGGCCGGGATCCTCAAGTACACGTGGCTGAAGCCGGACCAGGCCGCCGAGGCCGCGAAGGCCGGCGTGGCCGGCGGCGCCAAGCGCGTCTGCCTGGTGGCGAGCGGGCGCGGCCCGACGGACCGTGACATCGACCGGATCACCGACACCATCACGGCCATCAAGGAGGCCGACCCGGCGGTCGAGGTGTGCGCCTGCCTGGGCCTGCTGTCCGACAACCAGGCCGAGCGGCTGAAGGCGGCCGGCGCCGACGCCTACAACCACAACCTCAACACCTCCGAGAGCACGTACGGCGAGATCACCACCACCCACACCTACGCCGACCGGGTCGACACCGTGCAGAAGGCGCACGGCGCGGGCCTGTCCGCCTGCTCCGGCCTGATCGCCGGCATGGGCGAGAGCGACGAGGACCTGGTGGACGTGGTCTTCGCGCTGCGCGAGCTGGGCTCGGACTCGGTGCCGGTGAACTTCCTGATCCCGTTCGAGGGCACCCCGCTGGCCAAGGAGTGGAACCTCACCCCGCAGCGCTGCCTGCGCATCCTGGCGATGGTCCGGTTCGTCAACCCGGACACCGAGGTGCGGATCGCCGGCGGCCGCGAGGTGCACCTGCGCAGCATGCAGCCGCTGGGCCTGCACGTCGCCAACTCCATCTTCCTCGGCGACTACCTGACCAGTGAGGGCCAGGCCGGGCAGGCCGACCTCGACATGATCCGGGACGCCGGCTTCGAGGTGGAGGGCATGGGCGAGAGCACCCTGCCGCGGCACCGGGCGGACGTCGTCGCGGGCGGCGGGTGCGGGACGGGCGCCGCCACCGGTGGCGGCTGCGGTTCGGGCGCCGCCCCGGCGGACGCCGCGGACGCCGCGGGCGCTCCGGCGGCCGGCGGGTGCGGGACGGGCGGCGGCTGCGGCCCGTGCGGCGGGCACGCCGGTCACGGCGGGTCGCTCGTCGCGGAGCCGGCGGCGGAGCCGGTCACGGCGGTCGATGCGGCGGAGGCGGCCGAGGCGGCCGAGGCGGCCGAGGCCGTCGAGGTGGCCGCGGGCATCGGCGACGAGGCGCGCACCGACCTCGTCCGGGTCCGCCGTCGCGGCGCCGGCACCGAGCTCGCGCCCAACGCCTGACCACCACGGCACCGAACGGAACGGTACGGAAGCAGACCGATGACCCAGCTGTCCACGGACACCCTCCTCGCGCTCGACCGGGCACACGTCTGGCACCCCTACGGGCCGATGCCCGGCACCGCCACCCCGTACGTGGTGGAGTCCGCGTCCGGCGTCCGGCTCACGCTGGCCGCGCCGGTCGCGGGCGGGCACCGCGAGCTGGTCGACGGCATGTCGTCCTGGTGGGCGGCGATCCACGGGTACGGGCACCCGGTGCTGGACGAGGCGGTGCGCGACCAGCTGGGCCGGATGAGCCACGTCATGTTCGGCGGGCTCACCCACGAGCCCGCCGTCCGGCTGGCCGCCACCCTGGTGGAGATCACCCCGGAGCCGCTGCAGCACGTCTTCCTCGCCGACTCGGGGTCGGTGGCCGTCGAGGTCGCGATGAAGATGTGCCTGCAGTACTGGCAGTCCGTCGGACGGCCGGAGAAGCGCCGGCTGCTCACCTGGCGCGGCGGCTACCACGGCGACACCTTCCACCCGATGTCCGTCTGCGACCCGCAGGGCGGCATGCACCACCTGTGGGGCGGCGTGCTGCCCGGCCAGCTCTTCGCGGCGCAGCCGCCGGCCGGCTTCGACGCCCCGCTCGACGCCGAATACGTGAACGCCTTCGACGAGTTGATGGAGCGTCACGCGGACGAGCTGGCGGCGGTGATCGTCGAACCGGTGGTGCAGGGCGCCGGCGGGATGCAGTTCCACTCCCCCGCCTACCTGCGGATGCTGCGCGAACTCTGCGACCGGCACGGGGTGCTGCTGGTCTTCGACGAGATCGCCACCGGGTTCGGCCGCAGCGGCGCGCTGTTCGCGGCCGACCACGCGGGCGTCTCGCCGGACGTGATGTGCCTGGGCAAGTCGCTGACCGGCGGCTACCTCACCATGGCGGCGACGCTCTGCACGGCCGGGATCGCCGACGGCATCAGCCGGGGCGAGATGCCGGTGCTGGCCCACGGCCCGACGTTCATGGGCAACCCGCTGGCCGCGGCCGTCGCCAACGCCTCGATCGACCTGCTGCTCGGACAGGACTGGCAGACGGAGGTCAAGCGGATCGGGACCGGGCTGCGGGACGGCCTGGCGGACGCCGCCGGGCTGCCGGGCGTGCGGGACGTGCGGGTGCTCGGCGCGATCGGCGTCGTGCAGCTGGACCATCCGGTGGACATGGCGGCGGCAACAGAGGCGGCCGCGCGCGAGGGCGTCTGGCTGCGCCCGTTCCGGGACCTCATCTACACCATGCCGCCGTACGTGACCGGTGACGAGGACGTGGCGCGGATCGCCGCGGCCGTGACGGCGGCGGCGGTGGCGGGATGAGCGCCCGGATCCTGTTCGTGACCGGGACCGGCACCGAGGTCGGCAAGACGGTGGTCACCGCCGCCGTCGCCGCGGCCGCGCTGCGGGCGGGGCTGCGGGTCGCGATGCTGAAACCCGGACAGACCGGTGTCGCGCCGGGTGAGCCGGGGGACGCCGAGGAGGTCGCCCGGCTGGCCGGCGGTCCGCTGACGCTCCGTGAACTCGCCCGGTTCCCCGAGCCGTTGGCGCCGGACACGGCGGCGCGGCGGGCCGGGTTGCCGTACCTGGCGGCGGAGGACGTCGCGAAGGCGGTGGCCGATCTGGCCGACGGTCACGACCTGGTGCTCGTCGAGGGCGCCGGCGGCCTGCTGGTCCGCTACGACGAGCAGGGCCGGACGCTGGCCGACCAGGCGCAGGCCGTGCGCGGCCTCGGGCTGCCGGCCGAGGTGCTGCTGGTGGCCACCCCCGGTCTCGGCACGCTCAACACCACCACGCTCACGGCGGAGGCGCTCGCCGCGCGCGAACTGCCGCTGACCGGCGTGGTGGTCGGCGCCTGGCCCGACTCCCCCGGCCTCGCCGACCGCTGCAACCTGGCCGACCTGCCGCGCGCCGCCGGCGCCCCGCTGCTCGGCGCGCTGCCCGAACGGGCCGCCGTCGCCGGGGACTTCCCCGCCGTCGCCGTCTCCGGGCTGGCCTCCGAGCTGTACGGCCGGTGGGACGCGGCCGGGTTCACCACGGAGCACGGGGCCGGCTGAGCACCGGGCCTGCGCGAGGGCGGCCCCGCGCCCGGGGCCGCCCGCCCAC
Organism: Kitasatospora sp. NPDC042419; assembly: GCF_056437345.1. Lineage (NCBI taxonomy): Bacteria > Bacillati > Actinomycetota > Actinomycetes > Kitasatosporales > Streptomycetaceae > Kitasatospora > Kitasatospora sp. NPDC042419. The sequence continues at coordinate 191,842 of NZ_JBWKAW010000016.1, read as the reverse complement.
GTCCGGCCGCCCTCGCGGCGCCGGTCACCGGCGCGGGCCCGCCGGGGCACGAACGCGGCGGTTTTCGCTCGAACGGGTGAGATCCGGGCACCACCCGGTCCACGGCGCGGTAGGCCTGAATACCGTTCTCCGCATGACGGATGGCCTGATGGTGGACGAGGCCCTGCGGGCCCTCGCCGCGCTCGAAGCGGCGTGGAAGGACGACGACGAGGCACTGGCCGCGCTGGCCGCCCGGAGCCCGGCCGAGCAGCCGCTCCCCGCGCTGGTCGCGGCGTACGGCGAGCACGCCGTGGACACGCTGATGGCGCTGGCGTTCGGACTGCGGTCGAGCATGACGGACGAGGAGCTGGCGGAGCTGACCGACGCGGTCAGCTCCAACATCGGCGCCCGGATGAGCGCCCTGCTCACGCAGACCCTGCGGGCCTGGGGCGAGACGGCCGGCGACGACCTCGACGTGGTCAAGGCGATCGCCCACGCGGTGATCGACGCGATGCGGGCGGTCACCGAGGAGCCGAGCAAGACGGACGTGCTGCCCCTGCTCGCCACGTTCCGGACGTACGCGCTCAGCAATCCCTGACACGTCACCGGATCTCGTCGCGGACTGCGGGGGTCGGCGGGGCCGGGCTGCGGGGGCCGGGCTGCGGGGGCCGGGCTGCCCGGCCCTGGCGGGCCGTGCGGATACCACCTGCTTGAATGACCGTATGCACGATCTCCTGCTCCGCATGCCCGGCATCACCGCCGTCCGCGACCGCTGCCGGGCCCTCGCCATGCTCGACGCCGTCCTCAGCCCCGACTGGGAGGACAGGTACTACTCCTTCGACGCCCAGTGGGGCGAGGGCGAGGAGATGGCCTCGATGCGGGACGGCTGCGGCGACGACTGGTTCATGGTCTTCTCGCCGGCGGGCGCGTACGCCCGCGGCTTCGCCCACGAGTCGCCGAACGCGCCCCACCTGCTGACCGAGGTGCCCGAGGTCTTCCGGTCCCTCGTGGAGGAGCCCGCCTTCGCCGGACACGACGGCTCGCCGATGGCGACGGTCTGCTTCTGGCGGCAGACCGGGGACGCCCACTGGCGGGCGCCGGTCGCCCCCGCGACGGGCGGCGCGGAGCTGTTCGGGCTGCTGGCCGACGGCAGCGCGGGCGCGTACCGGGACTGGGCGGAGGAGTACTACGAGCCCGAGCACGAGCCGAGCCTCGCGGCCGTCGAGCACGTCCTCGCGCTCCGTCCGCTGACCGCCGCCGTGGTGTCCGCCCTCAACCCGGACACCGACCTCGACGAACTCGCCGACGACATCGCGGGAATCGGCTACCCGGTCTGAGCACCCCCGAGGGGCGGCCGGACCGCGCAGCGGTGGTCCGGCCGCCCCTCGGGGCTCGCCGTGGCTACAGCGCGGCCTCGTCCAGACGGCGGCGCTGCTCGTCGGAGAGGGTCAGGTCGAGGGCGCCGAGCGCCTCGTCGAGCTGGGCGGTCCTGCTCACCCCGACCATCGGCAGGATCCCCGCCTCGTGGTCGAGCAGCCAGCTCAGCGCCACCTGGTTGACGGTGGCGCCGGTCTGCTCGGCGACCTCGCGCAGGGCGGCGAGCCGCTTGGGCGTGCCCGGGTGGTCGTAGGCCGCGCCGATCTCGACGTCGTCGCGGGTGAGGCCGCCGGAGAGCAGCGGGCTGTAGACCCAGAGCCGGAGGTCGCCCTCGGAGCGGACGTAGTCGAGGAGTTCGGACGTCACGTGGACGTGCGCCGAGGAGAGCAGCGGCACGTCGAACCGCGGCTGGAGGTAGGAGTAGCGGTACTGGAGGTGGCTGTAGCGCGGCCCCTCCCCGGCCAGCGCCCGCGCCCGCTCGACCCGCCAGACGGCGTGGTTGCTGGCGCCGACGGCGCCCGCCTTGCCGGACGTCACGAGGTCGGCGAACGCCTCCACGGTCTCGGCCAGCGGGACGGACCGGTCCTCGATGTGGCTCCAGTACACGTCCACGTGGTCGGTCCCGAGGCGGCGCAGGCTGTCCTCGACGGCGGCCCGGACGGTCTTCCCGGAGAGTCCCTCGGCGCTCTCCAGCCCGCCCCCCGGCACGCTGGGCCGGGCACCCACCTTGGTGCTGATGACGACCCTGTCGCGCGCGCCGCGGCTGGCCAGCCAGCGGCCGATGACCTCTTCGCTCTCGTCCCCGGTCGCGCCGTCGAGCCAGAAGGCGTAGTTGTTCGCGGTGTCGAGGACGGTCCCGCCGGCCTCGACGAAGCGGTCCAGGATCCGGAACGACGTCTCCTCGTCGACGATCGTGCCGAACCCCAACGTGCCGAGCACGAGCGTGCGCTGAGGAACTGTCATGATTGGATCCCCTCCCATTGTGGTCTGGACCATTCAAGACCCAATCGCGATCACCCGCAATCGGATTCCCGGACCCCGTCGGTCAGGCACCGAACGCGAACGCCAGCGCGGCGAGCGCGACCAGCATGCTCCCGGCGAAGGCCGAGCCGGCGAGGAGGGCCGCCTCCGCCGCGCGCGAGCCGACGCGGGTCCGGAGGATGAACGTCAGCAGTCCGGCGACGGCCGACAGCAGCACCGCCACGAGCAGCCACACCAGCCGCACTCCCACGGCCGGGCCGCAGTGATCGCGGTCGGCATCGTGAGCCTGCTGGCCGTCGTCACCCTGCGCCGGGACGCCGGCGGTGCGGGCGGTGCCGGTGGTGCGGGCGGTGCGGACGCCGCCGCCCTGAGCGCGGTCGCCGACGCCCTGGTCGCGGTCCACGACCGGACGTTCCTGCTCGGGCCCAACGTCGTTCTCGGCGCCAACTCACTGGCCCTGGCGTACCTGATGTACCGCTCGCGGCTGGTGCCGCGCCCCGTCGCCGTGCTGGGGCTGGCCGGCGGGTCGCTGATCTGCGCCTCGGCGGTGGCGGTGCTGTTCGGCCTCTACCCGCAGGTGTCCACGGCCGGGTCGCTCGCGGCGCTGCCGGTCTTCGCCTGGGAGGTCACGCTGGCCCTGCGGCTCATCGTGACGGGCTTCAGCCCCACGAGCGCGTTCGCCCGGGCGAGTTGAGAGCCGTGCGGCCCCCTGCCGGTCAGCCGGCCCTGCCCGTTCCGGGGAGCTCCGGGCGGACGAGCGCCCGCGCGAACGGCTCGCCGCTCCTGCGCGCGTAGGTCATCCGCTCGCGCACCTCGTGGAGGGTGCGGGGCCGGTAACCGGGGCCGCCGCAGCAGCTCTTGTGGAAGCGGACGCCCGCGTGCAGGAGCACCCCGAGCGTCCGCCAGCCGGCGGTGTCACGCCGGCGCGGAGCGGCGAACGCGGAGCCGGCGTGGACCAGCGGTCCGGCGCAGCGCGGGCAGCGCCGGGCGCGGTCGCGGTCGTAGGGCTGCTTGTACGAGGCCCGGCAGGGCAGGCAGACGTAGGAGGTCTTCGCGTGGGCCATGCCGTCAGCGTAGGGCCGGCCGAGGTGGCGCTCGACCGGTTTTCCGCGCCGTTCGCGGGACGGGCCGCCCACCGCGGCGGCCGCTACGCGTTCACGCGCGCGACCTGCCGCGCCGTCGGCCGCCGGTCCTGGAACGGGCAGGCGAGCTGTTCCTGGATGGCGTCGGAGAGCAGGTCCTCCCGCCCCTTGAGCGCGTCCGCCACCTCCTGGTCGACGGGGAAGACCAGCTCCGCCGCGACGTTGTCCTGCACGATCCGGGCGAGGTTGTCGAGGGCCGTGAGGACCGGGTCGGCGGGCGGCTCGGCCGTGGACACGTCGAGCAGGTGCGTCGCCGCGTCGGCGGGGTTCATGAACTGCTTGATGATGATGGTGTTCTGGTTGAGGACGGAGGTGGTCCAGATCGAGAGGACGACGACGTAGAGGTTCCTCCACTGCTCCTCCCCCACCCGGTGCCGCCACCGCCGCATGATCGCCTCCACGCCGGCGATCTGGGCCTTGGCCGCGTGGAACATGTTGGTCCGGACGTCGCGGTACACGCCGCCGGAGAACTCGGTGAACGACTCGATGCCGAACGACCCGCGCTCCACGGACTCCTCGACGAAGCGCAGCCCCGCGTCGAGGATGCGCCGTGACGACGCCTCCAGGTCGTCCGGCAGGCCGGCCGCGTCGAGCTGCCGGCGGGCGGTGTCGAGGGTGGCCGCGAAGTCCTGCAGCGGGCGGACCCAGCCGCGCCCCTCGGAGCCCTTGAGGTACGGCGCGAGGACGGAGAACAGGCCGAGCGGGACGTGCGCGACGGACTTCGCCAGCTCGAACACCTCCGGCACGGGGTGCAGGGTCTCCCGCGCCCCTTCGTGGACGAGGGTGTACCGGCCGCCCTGGGAGTCGTTCTGGACGACGATGACGGGGCTGAGGTGATCGATCAACTCGGCCTTGAGCGCGGCGTAGTTCCGTCGCATGTCGGCGTTGACCGCGAGGAGGGCGTCGCGCGCCCGCCGCGTCGGGTCGGACCGGAAGGCGACCATGTGCAGGTCGTGCGGGTCGACGTCCCCGGCGTGGTCGTCCGGGGCCTGGCTGTTCTGCGGGACGCGCATCGTGCTCCTCGGTGCCGGGGAAAGGGTGGCCGCCTCCCACCCTGGGTGTCCCGACGTCCCGGCCGACAGGGCTCCCGGTCCCGTTGGCGCCGCCCCTCCGCTCCGGGACACCCCGCCGGAGGGTTCCGCACGACACCGCCGAGCCCCCTCGGGGGCCTTCCTCCGGTCCGGAGACGTGCGGAACTGTGCTAGACCTGGGGGTAATCGAAGGGGCCCACGTGCACCAGCTCAACCTCGGAGTCATGGCACAGTCGCGTAAAGAGAACGAGCGCCGACTGCCGATTCACCCCTCACACTTCGAGCGGATCGACCCCGACCTCCAGGGGCGCATCTTCCTTGAACACGGCTATGCCGAAGGTTTCGGCGTACCGGACGAACAACTGGCGCCCTTGGTCGCCGGCTTCCGCTCGCGGGAGCAACTGCTCGCCGAATGCGACGTCATCCTGCTGGCCAAGCCGCAGGCGGCGGAACTCCTGGAGTTCCGCGAAGGGCAGGTCCTCTGGGGCTGGCCTCACTGCGTCCAGGACGAGGAGCTCACCCAGATCGCGATCGACCGCCGACTGACCCTGATCGCCTTCGAGGCGATGAACCACTGGACCGACGACGGCTCGTTCAACCTGCACGTCTTCCACAAGAACAACGAGCTGGCCGGGTACTCCTCGGTGCTGCACGCCCTCCAGCTCACCGGCTCGACCGGTGACTACGGCCGCCGCCTCCGGGCCGCGGTCCTGGGCTTCGGCGCGACGGCCCGGGGCGCGGTGACGGCGCTCAGCGCGCTCGGCGTGCACGACGTCGACGTGCTCACCCAGCGCGGGGTGACGGCGGTCAGCTCACCGATCCACTCCACGCGGATCGTGCGGTTCGACCGCGACGAGAACGACGCCCGGCGCAGCTACGCGCTGTCCGAGGACGGCCGGGTGCCGCTGGCGGGGTTCCTCGCCGAGCACGACATCATCGTCAACTGCGTTCTGCAGGACACCGCGGCTCCGCTGACCTTCCTCGACGAGGAGGATCTTCGGCTTCTCGCGCCCGGCACCCTCATCATCGACGTGTCCTGCGACGAGGGGATGGGCTTCAGCTGGGCCCGCCCCACGTCCTTCACCGAGCCGACGTTCCAGGTCGGCGACAACATCCGCTACTACGGCGTCGACCACAGCCCGTCCTACCTGTGGAACTCGGCGACCTGGGAGAACAGCGAGGCGCTGCTGCCCTTCCTGCGCGCGGTGCTCACCGGCCCGGGGACGTGGACGTCCGACGAGACCCTGCGGCGCGCGATCGAGATCCGCGACGGCGTCGTCCAGAACCCGAGCATCCTGTCCTTCCAACACCGCTCGCCGGACTATCCGCACCGCCCCCTGGAGCTGCCGGCCGCAGCCTGACGCCGACTCGCCCGCGCCGGCGCCCGCGCCCTCGTCGGCGTCGGCGTCGGCGTCGGCGGCCGGGAACCGACCGGCCCGTCCGAGGCCTGGCAGTCCTTCATCCAGGCATCAGGACCGGCGAATTCGACACCCTCCGGGCGTCGTCAACCGGCCGGCCCCGGAGGGCGTGTCCTCCGGGGCCGGCCGTCACCTTCCCACCCGCGCTACCCCAGGATGACCAGCTTGCTCAGCGCCAGGCCGATCCGGTCGACGGCCTCGCAGACCTCCTCGGGCTGCCGGGCCGTGAAACAGAGCCGGAAGAACCCCGGGGCGGGGCTGTGCATCGTGCCGCCGGGGAGGAGGGAGACCCCGGTGGGAGGTGCGGCGAGGTAGTTGAAGAGCCACAGCTCGTCCTGGTCCAGCCCGATGCCGGCCGCGATCGGCAGCGGGGCGGCGGCGTACGAACCCTCGGGCGGGCGCTTGCCGAGGTACTCCTGGAGGTCGAGCCAGAAGAACTGGGCCGGGTTGTCGCCCTCCAGGTGCACGAACCCGATGTCGTTGACGGCCAGCCGGTCCTTCACCTTCTCGAAGCTCGCGCTCAGCAGCTCGCGGTAGCGCCGCATCGCGTAGTCGGTGTACAGCTCCGAACCGGCGCCGTTCACCGTGCTCGACAGGAGGGAGCCGATCACGTAGTGCTTGAGCGAGTCGAAGGGCGTGAACCAGGACATCGGGTGCTTCTTCTCCTCGATGCCCTTCGTACCGAGCATCGCCCGCTGCACCGGCCCGTACTTGGACACCACGAATCCCGTCCGGAACCCCGACAGCCCGAAGTCCTTGGCGAACCCCCACACCACGTGGATCCGCTCCGGGTACCTCCGGTAGGCGTCCAGGGCCACCGCGCTGGTGAACGGGATCCGTCCGCCGTCGACCTGCGAGTGACAGTAAATTTCATCAGAAATGATATGAAGATCGGTCTCGTCGATGGCCCAGGCGTAGATCTCCTCCAGCAGCTCCTTGCCGTAGTTGACGCCCAGCGGGTTGTGCGGGTTGGTCAGCACCAGCAGCCGGGGCTGCCGGCCGGTCTGCCGCTCGTGCGCCCGGAACCGCTCCTTGACCAGGTCCAGCGTCAGCCGGAACCGTCCGGGGCCCTCCGTCGGCAGGTCCACCGGGACGCACTTCAGCTTCGGCCGCTGCTCGAACGACCAGTTGAACCCCTGCCAGTACGGCGCCGGGATCAGCACCGCGTCCCCCTCGACCAGCGGCGGCGGGCCGGGCTCGCCGATCCTCGGCGGATCCTGGAGCGCGAAGGCGAGGCACTCCAGCGCCGAGGCGACGCCCGCCGTCCCGAACACGTCCCCGTCCGCCACGTGGGCGCCCCAGGCCTTGGTGAGCAGCGCCGCCACCTGCTTCCGCAGCTCCGGCGTGCCGTAGGCGGACATGTAGTGGATGTACGGCTCCGGCAGCAGGGCGGTGTGGTCGAACACCATCTTCTGCATCGAGTCGTCGTAGACCAGGACGTTCTCCGCGACGGACAGGTCGACGGCGGTGTCGGGCGCCAGGTGTCGGTGGTAGAAGGCGAGCGCCTGCTCGAAGTCGGGGATGCGCGCGAGCAGCTCGGCGGGCTTGTTCAGGCCCGTGGGGGCGGCGGGGGTGTCGGGGGTGGTCATGGCGCGGGGGTTCTCCTCCGGATTCGCCGGGCTCGCCCGCCGGTCACGGGAGGTGGCGAATCCGGCACGGTTCGCATACGGATAGTGCCAGCGCACCACGCCCGGAGAACCCCCGCCAGCGGTCGGCACCCATCCGGCGACGGCCGCCCGGCAGCACCGTCCGCGACCGCCCGGAGCCGGCGGCCCTCCCTGCAGCCGTGGACCGTCACGGAGCCGTGGGACCGCTCCCGATCCGCCGACCGGTCCGGGCCGGGGAGCCGCCCGGCCCGGCGGACCGCGCCGATCGGCGGACCACCGGACGTGCGGGCGGACCCGCAGCCGGGCTCGCGGCCGGGCTCGCGGCCGCGGGGCCGGCGCCCGCGGATGTCAGCCGGACGCCAGCGGCTTGGCCCAGCGGGTCCACTGCGGCTGCGGCCCGTAGCCCGCGGCCTGCCAGGTCCGGTGGCCGAGGGCGTTGTCGTCCAGCACCATCGCGTCCGCCCGGCGCCCGCCGAGGGCCTCGAAACGTGACTCGGCGGCGGCCAGCAGGGCGGCGCCGAGGCCCCGTCGGCGGTGGTCCGGATCGACGGCGAGACGGTAGAGGTGGCAGCGCCAGCCGTCCCAGCCGGCGATCACCGTGCCGACCGGCACAGCAGGATCGTCCTCCCGTACCGCGACGATCAGGCACTCCGGATCGCGGGCGAGCAGCGCGGCGACGCCCGCCGCGTCGTCGGTGATGCTGGTGCCCTTGGCCGCACGGGCCCACAGGGCCAGTACGGCGGGGATCTCGTCGGGGGTGGCGGTGCGCAGCGCGTAGTCGTCGGTCATGGCGCCGTGTCTACCAGGGTGTTCGCGCCTCCGGCCGGGAATTCCGCGGAGCGGGACGGGTCGTGGCGTGCGCGACCGCGACGGGCCCCCGGCGCGGGCGTTCAGCTGCCCGCCAGCGCCCACACGGTGGTGGTCTTCAGTGCCGCGTCCTCCAGGTCCGCGACCACCGGCACCTCGTACGCGGCCAGCGCCGTGAACCGCTCGCGCGGCAGGTAGGCGCGGCCCGGGTCGCCCACGACCACCACCGCGCCGCGGGCCCGGGCGCGCTCCAGGAACGGCAGGAACCGGGACGCCATCGCCCGCTCGTAGAAGACGTCCCCCGCCAGCACCACCTCGGCGGGCGCGCCGTCGCCGTCCAGCAGGTCCTCGACCGCCGCGTCCACCCGGACGCCGTTCTCCTCGGCGTTGATCCCGATCGCGGCGACCGCGTAGGCGTCGATCTCGGCGGCCCGCACCGACCGGGCCCCGCACAGCGCCGCCGCGACCCCGACCAGCCCGGATCCGGCCGCGAGGTCCAGCACCGTCCGCCCGGCCACCAGCTCCGGGTGGTCCAGCACGTACCGGGCGACCCCGACCCCGCCCGCCCAGGCGAACGCCCAGAACGGCGGCGGCAGTCCGCGCTCACCGCGCGCGTCCTCCGTCGTCTCCCAGAGCGCGATGGCGTCCTCCGCCATGTGCAGGCGCACCTCGGGCACGAACGGCACCGGCCGGACGACCGTCTCGCGTCTCACAAACTCCCGGTCCGACGGGGCAGTTGCGGCGGACCCGGCGGCCGGTCGCGTCTCGTTCAGCATGCGTGCAGCATAGAGCCCGTGACCTGGTGCTCCGCCCACCCGACCGATCACCCGACCGCCGACCCGACCGCCGACCCGACCGCCGACCCGGTCACCGACCCGGCAGATCGCCCGGTCGCCCGGTCGCCCATCGTCCCGCCCCGCCCCGCCCGCTGCCGCACCCCGCCCCGCCCCGCCGAGCCCCACCGCACCCCACGGCGGGCCCGGCGGCGGCCACCGGGACCCGCGCCGAGCACGGCCGAAAGTCGCCCCGCTCACCCGCCCGAACCGCCGTGCGCAGCGGGTAGGTTCTCCGCGTGGTCGGCGTGCGGCCGGCCGGAGACGGGGGCAACGGTGTCGGACAAGGCGCTCACGGGCAAGGCGGCGGTCGTCACGGGCGGCTCGCGCGGAATCGGACGGGCCGTCGTCGAGCGGCTGGCGGCGGACGGCGCGGACGTCGTGTTCGCGTACGCGAGCAACGAGGCGGCCGCGGCGGAGGTGGTCCGCGCGGTGGAGGCGAACGGTTCCGGCCGGGCGCACGCGATCCGGGTCGACCTGGGCGAGCCCGACGGGGCGGAGCGGCTGATGGTCGAGGCCGAGGAACACCTCGGCGGGCTGGACATCCTCGTCAACAACGCGGCGCCCACCTTCACCCGGACACCGCTCGCCGAGACCGGGACGGCCGACTTCGACGCCGTCCTGGCCGTCACCGCGCGCGCCGTCTTCCTGACCCTGCGCCACGCCGCCCGGCGGATGCGCGACGGCGGGCGGATCGTCAACATCTCCACCCTGAACACCCGCCGCCCCACCGACGGCATCAGCGCGTACCTCGCCGGCAAGGGCGCCGTCGAACAGCTCACGGCCGCCGCCGCGCTCGAACTCGGCCCGCGCGGCATCACCGCCAACACCGTCTCCCCCGGTCCGGTCGAGACCGACCTGCTGCGCGCCGTCAACCCGCCGCAGGCGCTGGAGGTCGTGGCCGGGCTGACGCCGCTGCGGCGGCTCGGGCAGCCGTCGGACATCGCGGACGTGGTGGCCTTCCTGGTCGGGCCGGACGGGCGGTGGATCTCCGGGCAGAACCTGGGCGCCACCGGCGGACTGGGCTGACGCGGGCAGGGGCGCGGGCAGGGGCGGGGACAAGGGCGGAGGCGGGGCGGGGACGGTCCGGAACGGCCCCGGCGGCCGGGGTTCCGACCGGCCGTGACCGGCCGGCGGCGGCCGGTCGGGCGCCCCGTGAGGTGTCGGGTGCAACCCGGATCACGCACCGCCACCCGATGCGTACCATTTCGATACCGAAGCCTGGGTGAGCTGCGAAGATGCTCGCCGGGCAGGCCCGGGCCCGGGTAGCATCCGGCACATGCCATCCGGCCCGGTGCAGGCGGCTCAGCGCCGCCGTGCCGTTCTGCCGGGCGGCGGACTCTCGCGGGCCGTTCGGTGGTGCCCGCGTACTCGGTACGCGCGCCAGGGCAGTCGCGCGAACGGCGAAGGGCAGCGTCTTGGCGGATCGACTCACCGGTGGCGACTCCTCACTACTGCGGCGGATCAACGCGGCGGTGACCCTCCGGGCGCTACGCGCCGGCCACGCCGTGACCCTCACTCAGCTGGTCGGCGACACCGGGCTCTCCCGGCCGACGGTCGAGGGCGTGATCGAGGGGCTGGTGGAGACCGGACTGGTCGCCGAGGTGGAGCAGCCGCAGAACGGCGGCCAGACCGGCGGCGGCCGGCGCGGGAGACCCGCCCGCTGGTTCAGGTTCCGCGCCGAGGCCGGGCACATCCTCGGCATCGAGATCGGCGTCCACGACATCCGGATCATCCTCGCCGACCTCACCGGCGAGGTCGTCGGCAGCCACTTCCGGCCGGTCGAGGAGACCCTCGACGCGGAGGAGCGGCTCACCAGCGTCCGGTCGGTGGTCGCCGAGGTGCTGCGCAAGGCCGGCGTCTCCCGGGACAACCTGTGGGCGGTCGGCGTCGGCACCCCCGGCATCGTCGACCGTGACGGCACCGTCCAGCTCGGCACCGCCATGCCCGGCTGGACCGGCCTCGACCTCGGCGCCCGCCTGCGGCGTTCCTTCCGCTGCCCGGTGATGATCGAGAACGACGCCAACCTCGCCGCCATCGCCGAGCACTGGCAGGGCGCGGCGGTCGGCGCCGACGACGTGGTCTTCGTGATGGCCGGTCTCAGTCCCGGTGCCGGTTCCCTCATCAACGGCCGGCTGCACCGGGGCTACGGCGGCGCGGCGGGTGAGATCGGCGCCCTGCACCTGCTGGGCCAGGAGGTCACGCCCGAGCGCCTCCTCTCGACCACCGGCAAGCCGCTCAACCCGCTCGACGAGGCGGCCGTCGCCCGTGTCCTCAAGCTCGCCCGGGAGGGCGACGAGGTCGCGCAGGTCGCCATGGACCGCTTCCTCACCCGTCTCGTCCAGAGCGTCGCCGCCCTCGTGCTGGCCATCGACCCGCAGCTGGTCGTGGTCGGCGGCTGGGCGGCCGGCCTCGACGGCGTCCTGGACCCGCTGCGCGAGCGGCTCGCCCAGTTCACGCTGCGCGCGCCCGAGGTGGCGCTGGCCGCGCTCGGCTCGGAGGTCGTCGCGATGGGCGCCCTGCGGGTGGCCCTCGACCAGGTCGAGGAGCAGCTCTTCGCCGTCAACCCCCCGACGGCGGACCAGACGGCCCCCGCCCGGGCCTGAACACCGGAGCGGCGGAACGGCGGAGCGCCTGAGCAGCGGAACGGCGGCCGACGGGAGGAGTCCCGTCGGCCGCCGCCGCGCCTCGCGAAGGCGACGCCCCGGCCGGGTCGCCACCGATCCTTCCCTACCAGTGCGAGTTCACGGCCCCACCCCAGGATCGCCGGACGCTTGGGTTGCACAGAGATCGTTCGGAACCCACCGACCCTTGCGTCACAAGCCCAGGGGCGGCCCCGAACGGTTGCCCCTCGTTCAGGAACCCGTGCTGGACCCCGGATCGGCGCCGGACGTGCGGCCCGCGGGGAGCGCGCAGCGGCCTGCGGGGAGCGCGTCACGGCAGGCCCCGGAGGCGGGTGCACCGCGTCCCGTCGCACCACCGGCCGGGTGCACCGCACGGGAACGGCCCAGGCCCGGACGCCTGTGGGAGCGTCCGGGCCTGGGCCTGAGGGTGTTTCCGGGAGTGGATCAGGAGGCGGCGGCACCGACCGGGGTCGCGCCGACCGGGGTGACCTCGACGAGGCCGGTCTCGCCGAAGGTGAGCTTGCAGGTGTCGGCCCGGTAGGTGGAGACCGCGAGCGCGACCAGGCGGCCGGCCGCCGCGTACTGGGTGGTCATCACCAGGACCGGAGAGCCGGGCGGGCGCTCCAGGAGCGCGGCCTCGTCGGCCTCGGCGACGCCCAGCTCGACCGAGCGGGACTCGCCGTCGACCTCCAGCCGCTCCAGCTGGCGCAGCACGGAGCGGGCGCGGTCGCTCTCGGCCCGGAAGCCGGGCAGGTGCGGCAGCGCGGCGGCGGGCACGTGCAGCGACTCGCTCGCCATGCTCTGGCCCTGGACGAGGCGGACCCGGCGGACGGTGTGGACGGTGGCGCCCTCGTGCACACCGAGCGCCTTGGCCAGCCGGGCGGTGGCCGGGGCGGTGGTGCAGTCGACCGTGCGCCAGGCGTGGCTGCGGGCGGCGCCGGGCCAGCCCTCTTCCTGCCGGTTGACCGGGACGCCGACCCGGGGGGCGGCGATCAGGGTGCCGATGCCGCGGCGGCGGACCAGGCGGCCCTCCAGCTCCAGCTGGTCGAGCGCCTGCCGCAGGGTGGCGCGGGCGACACCGAAGCGGGCCGCGAGCTCGCGCTCGTTGGGGAGGATCTGGCCGGTGGAGAACTCCGTGTCGATGGCGCGGAGCAGCACCGTGCGCAGGTGCCAGTACTTCGGTTCCGGTACCGCCGTGAGCTGTCCTGTCGTCCCCACCGTGTCCTCCACCCTGTTTCTTCCGCCCTGCCGAAAGAGGGCGGATCCGGCCCGCTGTCCGCTGTTGCGGCAGGTGGGAGAGCGGGCTTTTTCCGTCCTTCTTTATTAAAGGTCCTTGCAGTAAGTGACACTAGGGGCTGGCCCGGGAGATGGTCAAGACCAATGGCGACGCCCGGTCGGGTTCCCGCACAGTTTCATGTTGCGTTCACGACAGCTCCGCAAGCGGACGCGTCGGACGTCGGCCCCGCACCGGCCGATCGGTAGGCTGCCCGGGTGATCGTGGTGACGAGTGTGAACGTGAACGGAATCCGGGCTGCGGCCAAGAAGGGCTTCATCGAGTGGCTGGCCGCCACCGAGGCGGACGTGATCTGCCTGCAGGAGGTGCGCTCCGAGGCCGGGCAGCTGCCGGTCGAGCTGCGCGACCTCGACGGCTGGCACGCGGTGTGGGCCCCGTCCGCCGTCAAGGGCCGGGCGGGCGTCGCGGTGCTCTCCCGGCAGGAGCCGAGCCGCACGGTGGTCGGCTTCGAATCCGCCGAATTCGACAATTCGGGCAGATATCTGGAAATCGACCTCCCCGGCCTGACCGTGGCCAGCCTCTACCTCCCCTCCGGCGAGGTCGGCACCGAACGCCAGGAGGAGAAGGAACGCTTCATGGCGGAGTTCCTCACCCACCTCGGCAAGCTCCGCACCCGCGCCGCGGCCGACGGCCGGGAGGTCGTGGTCTGCGGCGACTGGAACATCGCCCACCGCCCCGAGGACCTCAAGAACTGGAAGGCCAACCAGAAGTCCGCCGGCTTCCTCCCCGAGGAGCGCGCCTGGCTCTCCCGCGTCTACGACGAGGCCGGCTACGTCGACGTGGTCCGCCGCCTCCACCCCGACCGCACCGGCCCCTACACCTGGTGGTCCTACCGCGGCCGCGCCTTCGACAACGACTCGGGGTGGAGGATCGACCTCCAGGTCGCCACCCCGGCCCTGGCCGCCAAGGCCGTCGAGGCCTACGTCGAACGCGCCGACACCCACGCCGAGCGGTGGAGCGACCACGCACCGGTGACCGTGGTCTTTGACCTCGACCAACTCCCCTAGCACTTACCGGAGTTCGGGCAATCGACTTCGGATGCCACGGTCGTCGCTCGACATGCCCAGGGCGACGACCGCAGCTGCCAGGAACCCGCAAACGGACGGCGCGGCGATTGGCGCGTTCCGAGTGACAGTCAGAAACCGTCCAGGAAACGCCTCGGTTTGTGAAAGAGCCAAGGTCTCTCGGCGCAGGTCCGAGGTCGCGGCCGGCCGCCCGTTCGGCCGCCTCCGCCGAACACGGCAGCTCCTCGCCGCGGGCGAGTGCCGCGGCCGTGTCATCGCCATCCGGACGGTCCGGCGCGAAGCGCCCCGCCCGCGCACGCGAACGCCCGGCCGGGAGAGCCCGGCCGGGCGCCGGTCGCGGTGCTCCGTGGATCAGAACCGGGTGGTGACGGTGACGCCGCTGAAGTCGGTGGCGGCGTACAGGCCGAGGTAGCGGTAGCCCGCCGTGGGGTTGGTGACGGTGATGGAGTGGGTGGTGCCGGCCGCCGTGGAGGCGGCGGTGTAGGCCTTCGGCGACGCCCAGGTGTCCGCGTTGTAGTACAGGTACGCCTGACCGGTGCCGCCGAAGGTGTCGACCTTCAGTGTGGTGGTCCCGGCCGGCAGGTAGACGTACAGGTAGTCGGTGCTGCCGGCGGTCGCCGAGCGGCCGGTCCGGACGCAGTTGCGACCCATCGCGTCGGCGCGCTGCTCGGGGCAGGCCGGCAGGCCGAGGGCGGTCGTGGTGACCGCGCCCTGTGTGGTGCCGATCCGGCCGGTGTCGTCGGTGGTGGTCAGCGCGACGGTGTACAGGCCGGGCGCGCCGTAGGTGTGGCTCGGGCTGCGCTCGTCCGAGTAGGTGCCGTCGCCGAAGTCCCAGTGCCAGCCGGTGATCCGGCCCGGGCCGGTCTGCACGGAGCGCTCGTTCAGGCTGACGGTCGCGCCGTTCACCGTGGTGTCGAACAGCGAGGTCGGACCGGTCGCGTAGCAGCCGCCGGCGACGCAGGCGTCGAGCCAGGCGTCGAAGTCGGCGTCGTACGAGGTGCCGAGGCTGTTGTAGACCGCGTAGCCACCGGGGTAGTCACCGGCGCGGAAGCGCTCCAGCATGGACTGGACGTCGGCCGGATGCCTCTCCAGCATGTACCGGACGGCCAGGTAGCCCCACGGGTAGATGCGGGTCGAGTCCGAGTTGGCGTAGGTGTTCTGGAAGAGCGTGCTGAGCTTGTAGGTGTGCTTGGCCGCCTGGTTCATCGCGTCGACGTCGGTGGCGCCGCGGTGGCTGTACGAGACGTACTCGGCGAGGCCCTCGACCCACCACTTGTTCGGGACGGACGACTGGGTGTCGAAGTTGCCCTTCAGGTTGTAGATGCCGTCGAGGTAGTGGGTGTACTCGTGGTTGAGGTTCCACACCCGGGCGGGGTCGTTGACGTTCCAGGCCTTCTGGTACATCAGGGTCACGGCCCGCTTGTTCGGGTCGGTGGGGTCCATGAGGGTCACGCCGCCGTTGTCGGTGCTGTTGCCGAAGATCGCCCACGAGTAGGTGGTGTAGTCGGCCTTGTTGGCGAAGATCCCGAAGGTGACGGTCTTGGCGTACTGGTTCGGGATGGCCCCGCTGTCCTTGGACACGCTGTGGAAGAGCGCGTCCTGCTTGCGCAGGCTCTCGCAGACGGTGGCCAGTTCGGCGGCCGACAGGGACTGGGCCTGGAGGATGCGGTTGTCGCAGACCAGTTGGTTCGGCAGGATCACCGAGACGAGCTTGTTGCGCAGGTCGCAGATGCCGTAGTACGAGCACTGGCTGTAGTTGAAGCGCTCGGCCTGGCGGGCCGTGTACAGGTACAGCGTCCCGAAGGGCGAGAGCAGCGGCGCGGAGTCCAGCACCTTCTTGACCAGCGGCTTGGCCACGGCCTCGGCGGCGGGGCTGGTCCCGGCGAACCTGGCCAGGTCGTTGCCCGCGTTGGTGTCGAGGACGGTGTGGGGCCCGCTGAGCAGGTCCCGGTGGTTGATCGCGAAGTCGGCGAGCGAGTTGATGAGGCTCGGGTCGTCCGCGAGCGCCTGGACGAAGTCCTTGTTCCGGTAGCCTTCCCAGAGCGGGTAGAACAGCACGGAGTTGACCGCGCTGCGCATCTGCGGGAACTGGTTGTACGTGTTGTCGTACTCGTCCAGGATCCGCTTGTAGACGCCCAGGTAGTGGGCCTGGACGTTGGCGCTGTCGGTGAGCCACACCACCTCCTTGAGGATGCGGCCGTTGTTCTCGCTGACGTCGCGCCAGCGGGTGCCCGCGAAGAGGGTGTCCAGGGCGGTCGTGACGGCGTCGGTGAGCGCGGGGGTGTACGCGCCCGCCGCAACGGGGTGCCAGAACTGGATGTAGTAGCCCACCTGCAGGTACTTCACCAGCTGCGCGATGCCGGTCGTGTTGTCACCGGGGTAGGTCGCCGCCACGTCCTTGAGGGCGGCCGCGACGGACAGCATCCGGGCCTGGTTGAAGATGCTCGGGTCGGCGGCGGCGCTCTGGTACAGCGAGTTGATGCACTCCGGGGTCGAGCTCTTGATGAAGGCGACCAGGTCGGCCCCGGTGAGGGCCGCGAAGTCGGCCGGGGTGCAGCTCTGTACGGCGAGGGACTTGAACTGGGCGGGGGCGGCCGCGTCGGCCGGCTCCTCCAGCAGGCGCGTCGCGCCGATCAGCGCGGGGGGCAGCGGGGCGGCGGGCTCGCCGGGTTCCTCGGAGCCCGTCGTCGTGGTCGGAGCCGGCGGGGCGGCGGGGCCGACCGGGCCGGCCGAGGCGGTCGTCGTGGCCGGAGCCGACCCGGTGGTCACGACGGGCGGCGCCGCGATGGCCTGGGCCGGGAGCACGGCGGTGGCCGTGGCGCAACAGGCGACGACGCCTGCCGCGAGCACGGAGAGTCTGGTGCGCAGGAGCACGCCGAATCCTTCGTCGAGTGGGGGCAGCCCGACGTGGGGTCGGGCTGAAGGAAGGAGATTTGGCGTGGATCCTGTCATCGACCGATGAACAGAACAATGTCACAGGTTATATTGCATGAGATTTTCGGCCATCTCGCGGCTCGCCCCCTCCGAGCGGCTGACCTGCGATGTTCCCGGCCTGAGCGGCTCGGCATAGGGAGCCGAAGGGACATCGGGCCATGATCCGGACGGCCACACAAGGCCGACGGACCGCACGGACTGGCCGATCTGCGCCTCAAACGCGGAACGCCCGGCCGGGGAGACCCCGGCCGGGCGTGCACGGCCTGTCACGCGACAGGTCGACGCGTCGGACGGCGCCGAGGTCGTCGGCGCGGGTGTCGTCGGCGCGCGGTCGCGGGTGGTCCCGGTGCCGCCGAGGCAGCCCCGGCCTTCGCCTGCTCCGCCGCTGTGCGGCGGGCACAGGCTCTGGGGCCCCGCCCGGCCCGCCCCGCCCGGCTCGACGGACGGGCCTACCGGTGTTGCCGTGCGTGCAGGCCGTGGAGGAGTTGGTCGATGTGGGTCGCGGCCTGCGCGGGGTCGAGCGGCCGGTGGCCGACCAGGAGGCGGTACCAGAAGAGGCCGAAGAGCTGGTCGGTGACGGCGTCCAGGTCGGCGGTGGGCGGCAGGTCGCCGCGTTGCGCTCCACGCGCCAGGATCGCCGACACGACCGCCCGCCGGCTCTCCACCCAGTCCCGGAAGGGTTCGGCGAAGGCGGGATCGAGTTGGGCCTCGGCCATCAGACCGCGCAGGGTCTGCACCCGGAGGGGGTGTGCGGTGACGCCGTACAGGGCGGTGGCGAAGGCGGTCAGGTCGCCGGCGAGGGACCCGGTGTCGGGTTCGGGCATCCGTTGTTCGACAGCGGCGCGGTAGGCGTCCATGACGAGGGTCGCTCTCGACTTCCACCAGCGGTAGATGGTGCTCTTGGCGACATCGGCGCGGGCGGCGATCCGTTCGACGGTGACGGCCTGGTAGCCGAGTTCCTCGACGAGTTCGATCGCGGCGGCCAGGACGGCGTCGTGGGCTTCCTCGCTGCGGAGCCGGCCGCCGGTGCGGCGGCTCGGGGATGGTCCGGTGGGCACGCGGAACACGCTAGCAGTGTGCTAGGTTCAATCGAAACGCGACGTATCGTTTTTATTTGGGGGAGTGAATCGATCATGAGCGAGATCGTGGTGTCGCACGGCTACGGCGCGAGCGACGACAGCGTCTGGTTCCCGTACCTGACCGAGCGGCTCGCGGCCGCGGGGCACCGGGTCACCGTGCCCCGCCTGCCGCAGACCGAAGCCCCGCAACTCGGGCCCTGGCGCGAGACCTTCGGCGCCGCCGCGCTGGCCGCCGGCCCCGCCGGGTCCACGGTGCTGGTGGGGCACAGCATCGGCGGCGTCAACGTGCTCCGGTTCCTGGAGCAGCACGACCCCGAGGTGAACGGGGTGTTCGCGGGCGTCCTCCTGGTGGCGACCTCGGCCCACGAGGTCGGCTACGACGAACTCGCCCCGTTCTTCGAGGGGGGCTTCGACTGGGAGCGGATCCGTCGCTCCGCCCGCCACTTCCGGGTCCTGCAGGCGATGGACGACCCGGTCAACCAGCCCGACCCGTCCGAGCACGTCCGGCTGCTGGTCGAGGGCCTCGGCGCGACCGCCGTGGTGACGCCGACCGGTGCCCACTTCGGAGCCGCCCCGGACGACCACGTCGAGGTGCCGGAGGCCGTTCGGCTGGTCACCGAACTGCTCGCCGTCTGACCGGACCGACACCGACGAGGAACCGCATCACCCACGGCCCGTGGGGTGCGCCCACCCGGGACGCACCCCACGGGCCGTGCCCGTGTGCCGGGTCCTGCCCGGCTGCCGAGGTACTGCCTCACGCTGGTGCCGACTGCACGGGTGGAAGGGACCGGACACCACCGACCACACGGAACCGACGTGGCTACGTCCGCGACGTCCACCGAGGAGCGGCAGCGGGCGCAGGAGGCACTCTGGTCGCACCGAAACGAATCTGACACGATCTCACCGACATCAGCGCAAGTCGTGGAGCTGTCGAGAAGATTCGAGGAAGACCTTGAAGACCTTACGCAACCGCATACCGCACCTGGTGACGGTCGTCCTGCTGCTCCTGGGGGCGATGACCGGCGCCGCGACACAGGCACAGGCGGCTCCGCGGCAGCCCGCCGCCGGCTGGATCCACTGTTCCAACGAGCCCGTCCCGGCCGGGTGGGTCATCACGGACTCCTACAGCACCGGCATGTGCTCCACCGGTGTCGGATACTACATCGGCGACACGAAGGGGAAGACGAGCATCGGCGCGTGTTCCTTCTCACCCATCCCGGCCGGGTGGATCATCGCGGCCTCGTTCGGCAACTACGCCAACTGTGTCGGCAGCGGCGTCGGGTACAGCCTCAGGAACACCGCCGGCGAGACCAGCCTCGGCGCCTGCTCCTTCACCCCCATCCCGGCCGGGTGGATCATCGCGAACTCGTCCGGCAACTACCCCAACTGCGCCGGTAGCGGCGTCGTGTACAGCCTCAGGAACACCGCCGGCGAGACCAGCCTCGGCGCCTGCTCCTTCACCCCCGTCCCGGCCGGATGGGTCGTCACCGGTTCCTACGGCAGCAGCCCGGCGTGCGCGGGCAGCGGCGTCGTGTACTACCTCATGAACACCGCCAACCAGAACCACCTCCTGGTGTGCCCCTACTCCCCCGTCCCGACCGGCTGGGTCGTCACCGGCACGTCCGGCAGCAGCGCCTGCGTCGCCAGCAGCTACGTCCGCTCCATCAGCCGGGCCTGACCCGACCGGTGCCGCGGTCCCACGGCACGGGTTCCGCCCCGTGCCGTGGGACGGGTGAACCTCCCACCGGGTGGCCGGGCGGTCCCGGGACGGTTCGCCACCCGGCCTCGCTCCACAGCACGGCGCGGGTCTCCTCGACCAGCACCCGCGCCGCGGCCACCGTGGCCACCAGCGAGCCCTCGGCACTCCCGCCCTGCGCGCCCAGCAAGACCCCGCACGCGCGGGCCGAGGTCGCCCGGCACGTCCGGCAGCGTCTCGGCGACCGCCTGCGCGCCCTTCTCGTCCAGGCACCAGCGCCGGTCCATCGCGTACGGCGCCTGGACCGGCACGCCGACCGGCGAGGCCGCCGACCGCGCCCGGACAGCGGGCGACCGGGCGACCGGGCGTTCGCGGCACGCGTCAGGCCCCCGCAGCACCGCCCGCCGCGGCGACGGTGGCGAACACCCGCTCGAAACGCCCCAGTGCGTCGTCGACCACCTCGTCGGTCATCACCGCGCTTGTGAACATCCTGCCGGTGACCGGGACGATGAGACCCTCGGTGGCGCAGGCGGTGGTCAACTGCGGCAGGAGCGCCCCCCTGACGGCGAGCTGGGCGCCGAAGTCTGGCCGGTCCGGCCTCAGCTGGAACACGCCGGAGACGTTCAGGTGCACGATCGAGCCGATGTTGTAGGTGACGTAAGGAAGCCCGAACTCCGCCAGCAACCCTTCCAGCCCGGCTCTCAGACGGTCCCCGGCCCTGGCCGCCAGCGCCGGCGCGTCGATCCGGAGCATCTCCCGAAGGGTCCAGTACCCGGCGGCGGAGCTGAGCGGCCCGGCCGACAGCGAACCCGCGGCGAGCGCCTGGGTCCGGCTTCCGCCGGCACCGGTCCCGAACGCGGCCATCACGTCGGCACGCCCACCGACGCCCCCCGCCCCCGGGTAGCCGCCCGTCACGCACTTGCCGAAGACCGTCAGATCGGGCTCGATGCCCAGGTGTTCCTGGACTCCCCCCATCCCGAGCCTGAAGCCGGTGACCACCTCGTCGAAGACCAGCAGGGCACCGAACTCCGAACAGAGCGCACGGACCCCGTGGTTGTACCCCGCTTCAGCCGGGTACGTCCCGCTCTGCGGGCCCAGCGGCTCCACGATGACGGCTGCGGTACCGCCCTGCTCGGCCAGTTCCGCCAGTAGCGCCCGCAGGCCTGGCAGATCGTCCGGAGCCACCTCATGGGTGTTGCGCAGCACCGTCGCGGGGATGCCCCCCGCCGCCTGCCGGCCGGTTCCCGGCAGCCGCAGGCCGAAGACCAGCTGGTCCGACCAGCCGTGGTAGGCGGAGCCGACCTTGATGACGTGCTCGGCACCGGTGTAGGCCCGCGCGGCGCGGATCGCGGCCATCGCGGCCTCGGTACCGCTTGCCGCCATCCTGAACTGTTCGACGCCCGGCACCAGGTCCCGGATCAGCTCGGCCAGTTCGATCTCCATCGGATGGGAGAGGCTGGTGGAGGCTGCGCACGACCCGAGCAGTCCGACGATCCGGTCGCGGACCGTCGGGTTGCCGGCGCCGAGGAGCGCGGCACCACTGGCCTGGACGAAGTCCAGGTAGTGGTTCCCGTCCACGTCACGGAGCCGAGGCCCGTCGGCTCCGTCGATCTGCAGAGGGAAGGGCCTGGTGCCGGCCAGTGAGTGCTGCGCGCCTCCCGGGATCACCTGGGCGGCCCGGGCGGCCAGCGCACGCGATCCCGGGCAGTGATCCTCGAACCACGCCAGGTGGGCCGCGATGTCGTGCTCGGAGAACCCCCGCACCGGAGCGGCCACCAGTGCGTCGAGGCTCTCGCGGATCCGCTTCACATCCGGCCAACGGAAGACCTGCCGGGTGCTCGATGTCATGCGTACCCCTCCTCGCCGGGCCCCGGCCGATGTCCTGTCCGTAGGTGCGTCGAGCGGATCCGGCGCAGCCACCTCCGCTGGACCTCCCGCTCCGGAGTGTCGACGAGGACGTGCCGGTAGCCCTCGGCCAGTACCGCGGCATCGCGGTCCGTCGTCGGCGGCTCCTGTCCGGCCACCAGCCGGCGGCCCAGGGTGGCCGCAGCGATCTCGCCTTCGAGGTCGCGGTGGCTCCGGACGTACCGCTCCCATTCCTCGGGCGGCAGCACTTCGACGCGGTGGCCCAGTTCACGGGCCGCGGAGAGGCACTCGCGCAGGGAGAACCGCTCCTTGCCGGTGAACGCCGACCAGGACAGCTCGCCGCTCTGGTGCACTGCGGTCAGGAACGCGGCAGCGGCCCGGTCCACCGGCAGCCAGACCTCGACGAGGTCGATGTCCGGGGCCACGCCCAGTCTCAGCATGCTCGTGATCGCGTGGTGGACGACGTCCCGCGGGTTGTGGCACCCGCTCTGCGAGGCGGCGGACAGACGTGGCAGCCTGGAGATCGTCGCGGGGAGGCCGGACGCCTGGGCCCGCCGCACCAGGTCCTCCGCGAGCTGTTTGCTCCGGGCGTAGCCCGACAGGGGCTGCGCCGAGACGACCGACATGGTCGACACGAAGTGGAAGGCCTTCGGCCTGCCGCGCGCCGCGAGGGCGAGCAACTCGCCGGTCGCGGTGACGTTGCTCGCGGAGAGCCGTTCGAGTGAGAGGTAGGAACTCACATCGGCACCGACGTGGTAGACGGCGTCCAACTCGTGGGCCAGCCGCTCACGCGCACGGGCGCCGAGACCGCAGCCCGGCTCGGCGAGGTCCCCGCACAGCACCTCCACCCGGTCCTCCAGCAGGTGCGGCGGGAGTTCGAACTCCACGAAGGCCTGCCGCAACCGTCGGCGGGCGTGCTCCTCGTCATCCGCCCGGACGAGACACACCACGGTCGTCCCGGTCCGGGTCAGTAGTTCGTGGAGCACGAAGGTACCGAAGAATCCGGTGGCCCCGGTGAGCAGGACCCGCTCCTCACCCGGCAACTCCGGGATCACGACACCGGCCGCCGGTAACGGGTGCCACCGCGGCTCCGCCTCCACCACCGGTACCACCACCGGTGCGGACGGTGACCCGGCGGCCGATCCGCCCGCGGTCGCGTCCTCCACGGCCCGGGCGAGCGCCAGCGGGGACGGCGATCTGACGACGGTCCGCAGGGACAGCTCGGGAGCCACCGTCTCCCTCAGGACTCGAACCAGGCGCGCGGCCGTGAGCGAGGTGCCGCCGAGCTCGAAGAGGTCGTCGGCCGGCCCGACGTCCGACACGCCGAGCACACGGCTGAACGCGAGGCGGATCCTCTCCGTCAGACCGGCTCCCGGCACCGCCGCCGACGGCTCCGCGGTGTCCCAGGACGTCGGCAGCGGCAGCGCCCGGCGGTCCAGCTTGCCGTTGATCGTCGTCGGCAGCCGATCGACGACCAGGACGGCGGCCGGGGTGAGATGGCTCGGCAGCCGCCGACGCAGGATCGCGACGAGGCCCTCGGCGTCCAGTACCGCCCCGGGCCGCGGGGTCACGTAGGCCAGCAGCCGGTTCTCCTCGCCGACGGCGCCGTGCGGGAGGACGACGGCGGCCGCCACGCCGGGGAGGTCCAGCAGCGCACGCCGCGCCTCCTCCGGCTCCACGCGATGGCCGCGGATCTTCACCTGGTCGTCCGCTCGCCCCAGGTACTCCAGGAGACCGTCGGGCCGGCGGCGCACCAGGTCCCCCGTGCGGTACATCCGCTGCCCCGGCGCGTCGAACGGGTTCGCCACGAACCGCTCGGCCGTGAGGCCCGGTTGGCCCAGGTACCCGCGAGCCAGGCACTCGCCCGCGACGTACAGCTCTGCCGTCACTCCGGCGGGCACCAGCCGCAGCCCGTCGTCCAGCGCGTAGGCCGCGACGTTGCGCATCGGCCGCCCGACCGGGACTCTGCCGGGACCGAGTTCGGCGTCGGGCGCGAGGCTGAAGTCGAGGCAGCCGATGGTGGCCTCGGTGGGGCCGAAGTGGTTGACGATCGTCACGCCGGGGTGGGCGGCGCGCCAGGGTGCCAGCGCCTCGGCGGTGAGCGATTCGCCGCCGAACAGGACTTCGCCGCGCGGGGAGAACTCGTCGGACAGCAGGTCCAGCAGGTCCAAATGACTCGGCGTCACCTTCAGGACGTCGACCGGCCCGGTGGCCGCCTCGGCGAGATCGTCGGTGTTCAGCGCCGCGACGGTCAGCCGGCCTCCGGCCGCCAGCCCTCCGTACAGCGCCGTCCCGGTGAAGTCGAAGGCGAGGGAGGAGTGCAGGACCGCGTGCCCGGCGAGGCCCGGATACGCCTCGACGCACCGCGTGACGTAGTTGGCCAGTGCGCCGTGCGGGACGACGACGCCCTTCGGCGCTCCCGTCGATCCCGAGGTGTAGATGACGTAGGCGGGGTGAGCCGGGTCCAGCGGTGCCAGGCGCTGGCCGTCCGTGGGGCGCGTTCCGCGGGCCCGGCTCAGGGCGGACACCGTCTCCCGGTCGTCGAGAACCAGTCGCGGGCCCTTCCAGTGCGCCGCCCGGGCCATGTGGGCGGTGCCGGTGACCAGCAGCGCGGGCGCCGCGCTCCGCAGAACGAGGTCGATCCGCTCAGCCGGGTACTCGGGGTCGAGCGGTACGTAGCAGCCGCCGGCCTTGAGGGTGGCCAGGATCGCGACCACCGCATCGACCGACCGGGGCAGCAGCACCGCGACGCGTTGCTCCGGTCCGATGCCCCGGGTGATCAGCACGTTCGCCAGCCGGTCGGCTCTGGCGTGCAGTCGGGCGTACGTCAGTCGCTGTTCCGCGTCGGCGATCGCGCGCGCGTCGGGGTTCGCCTCCGCCCGCGCCTCCAGAAGGTCGACCACGGTGGTCACGGCGGAGGCGGGCCTGCTCCCCCGTGAGAGGGCCAGGATCCGCCCGCGCTCCGCGGGGCTCAGCAGGTCGATCTCGGCCAGCGGTCGACCGGGTCGCCGCGCGGCCTCCTCCGCCAGCCGCACGAAGGAGGACCCGATCCGTGTGATCACGGACTCCTGGAACAGGTCGGCCCGGTAGACGAGGACCAGGCGCAGGGGCCCCTCCTGGTTCACCGGCGCGCCGACGTAGAACGTGAGGTCCGAGCGGGCCTGGTCGCCGGCGAGGGGCAGCCGTTCCACCTCCAGGCCGGGCAGGACGAGCCCCTCCTCGGCCGGGCTCTGGAACGCGAGCATCACCTGCAGCGGGTCCGTGTCGCGTGAACGCGCGGGGAAGGCCGCTGCGACCACCCGGTCGAACGGGGTGGCTCCGTGAGCGAACGCGTCGATCGCCGACGCCTGGACGCGACGCAGCAGTTCAGTGAAGGCCGGGTGGCCCGACGCGTCGACGCGCAGTGCGACCGTGTTGGTGAGCAGGCCGATGACCTCCTCGAACTCCTTGCGGTTCCGCCCTGTGAGCACCGTGCCGACGGCGACGTCCGGGCCGGCTCCGAGCCGCGACAGGAGTCCGACCACCAGGGCCGCGACCACCATGAACGGACTCGTCGAGGAGGACCGGGCCAGCCGGGTCAGTCCGTCGAGGGCTTCCCGCGGGACCACGAACTCGGCCCGCCCCGCGGTCCGGCCGGTGCCCGTACCGGCCGGGTCCACCGGGAGTTCGAGGCGTTCGGGCATGCCCGCGAGGGTGGTTCGCCAGAAGTTCAGGTCGGCCGAGATCCTGCTGTCCGGGTCCGACTCCGCCCCGAGGTGCTCCTGCTGCCACAACGTGAAATCGCGGTACTGGGCCGGTGGATCGGCGGTGAGGGCCTCGGCGCCCGATGCCCTCACCGCGTAAGCCGCGGAGAGCTCCCTGAGCAGAATTCCCTGCGACCACTCGTCCAGGGCGATGTGATGGGCACTCAGCACCAGGACCTGGTCGGTCGACGACATTCTCAACACCGTGGCCCTGATGGGCAGATCACACCGAAGATCGAACCGGGCCGCCGCCAGCGCGGCGAGCTCCTCGTCCAGGGTCGCCGCGGTGACGGACCTGCTGGGGACCGCGATCCCCAGGTCGGCCGGTTCGACGACTCGCTGGTACGGGGTGCCGGCCCGTTCGGGGAACACCGTACGGAGGGACTCGTGCCTGCCGACGACATCGGCAAGCGCTCGTTCCAGTGCCGGACGGTTCAGCTCGCCGGTCACCCGGAAAGCGACGACCAGATTGTAGGTGGCGTCGTTCTCGTACAGTTCGTCAATGAACCACATTCGCCGCTGGGCAGGCGAAAGAGGAATCACGGAAAGCCCTTCGAGAGATCCGCACGGGCGCGCAAAGAAATGCCGGACACCGTCCCCGATCAGGAAGAAGCTCCGCGGGGACAAGGGTGAAAAACAGCGATCACTCGCATCGACCCTAGCATCGTTCGTTCACCCCGTCCAGGTCGATAATCACTGCCCTAGCCACTCAAGACGCCCGCAAGCACCGCAAACAGGACATGCCAAAATCAAACAGGCGAAGTCTTGCCACGCCACCGCCGTCCGTGTTCTCATCAGCCGCACAGCAACCTCTCCCATTGCCGCGCCTGCCACCGCCCGGAAGCCGCATCGCCGAGGACTGAGAACATGAATAACGAGCCGACAGCCACCGATCCCGATGAGGTCGTCCGAGGGCTTGCGGAGCATTTCCACGACCTGCCGTTCCGGTGGAACCCGTACGTACCGGCCGGACCTGTCGTCGTTCCGGCCGAAGCCGGGCGGGAGTTGGCGGACGTCACCCCCCGACTGCTCTCCCTCCTGAACCGCGCGACCGAGCGGTTCGGCCCCGACCCGCGCGCCAGGCATCGCGCGCTGGGCGACGACGAAAGTCTGCTCGACCTGTTCGTGGACCAAGAGTACGAGGACCGCTACAAGGCGCTCATGGGGCGCCCCGACGTCATTCTCACCGATGACGGATGGAAATTCTTCGAATTCAACGTCTGCGCCGCCATCGGCGGACCCAGTTACGTCAGCCTTTTCAACGAATTCTGGAGCCAGCTGAACCCGGATTCCGGCCTGGACCTCGCCTCGCCCATGCAGGCCCGCAATGACATGATCGCGCGGGTGGCTGCTGAATTGGGTGTCGAACCCCGGGTCGCCATGCTCGGCAGCTTCGCCGACTACAAGCTCCCCGGCCCCCGGTTCTTCGACGTCGAGGTCGAGTCGATGCGGGACGCCGGCTTCGAGGCCGAATTCTTCGAGGTGGAGGATTTCCTGCGTGCCCCGCACCGGGACAGGTTCACACTCGGCACCCAGGGGATGGTGCCGCAGGACTGGGTGGACAACGGGCGCGGCGTCGACGACAT
Organism: Kitasatospora sp. NPDC042419; assembly: GCF_056437345.1. Lineage (NCBI taxonomy): Bacteria > Bacillati > Actinomycetota > Actinomycetes > Kitasatosporales > Streptomycetaceae > Kitasatospora > Kitasatospora sp. NPDC042419. Next base: position 164,820 of record NZ_JBWKAW010000016.1, on the reverse strand, counting down.
CGCCCGGGTGCGCCGCAGCCCGCTGTCACTGCTGCTCCCCCAGAGCTCCTACCACGTGTCGAGCAAACGAGTCTTCACCTCGCTCTACACCGATCAGGACTGGATGACGTCCGACGAGCGCGAGTTGGTCCGGCGCTACCTGCCCTGGATGTGCGAGGTCCGGGACGCCCGCGTGAGCTATCAAGGCGAGAACTGGAGGCTTCCCGATCTGCTGACGAAGCGCCGGTCCGAATTCGCCCTGAAGCGCTCGGACGGCAACTCGGGGCGCGGGGTCTTCATCGGCCAGGCCACCGAGCCGGAGCACTGGGAGCGTGCCGTCGCGGAGGCCCTGAGGGCCGGCACCTGGGTGGCCCAGGAGTACGTCACCTCCAGGAAGATCGAGGTCGATGTCATCGACCCGGCCACCTCCACCTGTCGAAGGCTCGCGGCCCCCACGGTGTTCGGGCCCATCGTGTTCGGGGACACCGTGACCGGCTGCATGGCCCGCTACGACATGGCCGACACCGGCAAGATGCTGACCACGGCGCTCCCGAGTGTCCTGCTCAACAGCGCCGCCTGGGCCGCCGCGGGTCCCGCGTCCCAGGATCACCCCGGTCAGGACCGCCGGTAGCATCCGGAGCCGCATCGGCCGCCGACCGGCCACTCCCGTCGATCCTTCGACACCGACACGGCTGAGGTATCGTCAAGTACCGTCTGGGTCCGGAGTTCTGGCGATCACGGCGGCCATCGGCTCTGGAACGTGAAGGCTCGCAGAGCGTGATCTCCACTCCGGGCGGACGCGGTACTCCCATCATCCCTCCCATGGACCGGAGCGAGCTTGTGTCGGACAGCAGGAGCGGAAAGGTTCCGAACCACGTCGCCATCGTCATGGACGGAAACGGCCGCTGGGCCAAGGCCCGCGGTCTGCCTCGCACCGAAGGCCACCGCAGGGGCGAGGCCGTGGTGCTCGACGTCCTGGAGGGCTGCATCGAGCTGGGAGTCAAGAACCTCTCGCTCTACGCGTTCTCCACCGAGAACTGGAAGCGCTCACCCGCCGAAGTGGCCTTCCTGATGAACTTCAGCCGAGATGTCATCCACGGCCGCCGTGACGCCATGCACGCGATGGGCGTACGGATCCGGTGGGTGGGCCGCCCGGGCCGGCTGATGGGCGGTGTGATCAAGGAGCTCCGAGTGGCCGAGGAGCTCACCGCCGACAACGACGTGATCACCCTGTACATGTGCGTCAACTACGGTGGCCGAGCCGAACTGACGGATGCCGCGACCGCGCTGGCCCGGGACATCGAGCAAGGCCGGCTCCGCTCGTCCGACGTCAGCGACAAGGTCCTCGCACGCTACATGTACGAACCCTCCATGCCCGACGTCGACCTGCTGATCAGGCCCAGCGGGGAGCACCGGACATCGAACTTCCTGCCGTGGCAGTCCTGGTACGCCGAGCTGGTGTTCCAGGACGTGCTGTGGCCCGACTTCGACCGGCAGGGCCTGTTCCGTGCCTGCGAGCAGTACGCGACCCGCGACCGCCGCTACGGCGGCGTCCGGTCGTCCGCCCCCACCGTCCCGGGGACGGTCTCCTCGCACGTGTGACCGGGGACGTGCCGCGGTCTGCCGGAGCGGAGGAGCCCGGCCGGCCGCGGCACGGAACGGCAGTCCGAGGCTCAGAGCGGACTCAGCTCCTGCTCCTTCTGCCCGGCCTTCGACCCGCCGCGGTACTCGGCGCGCAGCGGCGACATCCACAGCGCCAGCGGGCAGATCGCGAGCAGGAGCGCGAAGCCGACGATGGTCGGACGCAGGCCGAGGAGGGTACCCGCCGTTCCACCCGCCACCGCCGCCACCGGACGGGTCCCCCATTGCAGCCAGCTCACCGTCGCGTTGAGCCTGCCGAGCAGCCGCGGCTCACAGGCGGTGATCCGGTAGGACCGCTGGGCGACGTTGTAGATGATCGCGGATGCCAGGGTCATGGTGAACCCGACCGTCACCGCGACCTGCCCGGCCCTCCCGCTCGGCGCCAGACCGGCCCCGAGTTCGCCCAGGAAGAACGGGAGCTGACTGTAGAGCAGGATCTTCGGCAGGCCGAACCGCGCGATCAACGGCCCCGCGAGGAAGCTGCCCACCACACCTCCGACGGCGCTCACCCCCATGACCATGCCCAGTGCCTGTTCGGACCAGTCCAGCTCACGCAGCGCGTAGAGCACCCAGATCGAGTTGATGGCGGTCAGCAGGAAGTTGCCGAGGCTGTTCGACACGGTGATGCCGACGAGGACACGGTCTCCCACGATCACCCGCAGCCCGCCGAAGAGCTCCTGCCGGAAGCCGCGTTCGGCCGGCGGCGCGGGCTCCGGCGCCTGCTCCCGGTGCCCGACCAGGAGCAGGCTCACCGCGCTCACCAGGCAGGAGATCCCGTCGATCGCGATGACCCGGATCTCCCCGAGGATCCCGAGCAGGAATCCGGTCATGCTCGGCCCCGCCACCCCCGCAACGGAGTTGGCGGCACTGAGCATGCCGTTGGCGTCCACCAGCCGGTCCCGTGGCAACAGGGTCGCCGGGAAGCTCAGGTAGGCGGCGCTGAAGAAGACCGCGCACGTACCGGTCACCAGGGACACCAGGTAGAGCTGCCACAGGGTCAACAGGTCCAGGTACCCGGCGACGGGGATCGAGCAGAGAAACGCTCCACGTACCAGGTCCGCCCAGAGCATGACCCGGCGCTTGCGCTGCCGGTCGACGATGACACCGGCCGGCAGCGACACCAGCAGCCAGGGCAGCGTGCTGAACGTGGTCAGGAGGCTCACCTGGAAGGTGCTGGCCTGCAGTCCGATCGCGAGCAGAGGCAGGGCGATCAGGGTGACCTGGGACCCGAGCAGGCTGACGGTCTGACCGGCCCAGATGAGCATGAAGTCTCGGTGTCGCCATAACGAGGAGGCGGCTCGTCCGCGCATCGTGGAGACTCTTTTCCCGTCCTGCCCTCGGACTCGGCGCAGGCGCGATCGTCGGCCGGACCCTCACGCGCGCCCGAGCTCCGCCGCCAACAGCTCCGAGATCCTAGGGCGGTTGATGTAGTAGGGCGGCTCGAATATGGCCCGCTGAAGTGGCGTCAGCTCGTCCCGGAAATCATCGTAGCCCACCGGGAGAGGGTTGCTCCGAAAGGCCAGGGCACCCGGTGAGTAGCGGACGAACAGGGTGCGGCGCTCCGCGCTGCCACGCCAGGGAAGCGTCCCGTGGATCAGCGCCTCGGTGAACACCACCGCGGATCCGGCCTTCATTGCGACCTGCCGGACGTGCTCGCTGCCGTGCCGGAGGTCCCGTACGGGGTCGGGCAGGGGGAAGCCGGCCTTGTGGCTCCCGGGCAGACAGGCGAACCCGCCGTCGCCCGCCTCGACGTCGGTCAGCGCATAGGCGATGTTCACCAGCCCGTTCCTGATCTCACTCCCGCGGACCTGGTAGTACGCGAGACTGTTCGGACTCCCGGCTCCACCGTGCAGGGCGAACCCTTCGGTGCCCCGGTGCATCACCGTGCCCTTCAGGCTGTCGTACCGGAAGCCGTCCCCGAGCAGTTCCAGCATCAGGTCGACGGCGACCGGCAGCGACAGCAGCTCCCGGAAGGCCGTGGCCCACGGCTCGGGCCAGTTGAACGGCTCGTCGAACTCGCGGCGCCGCTGCGCGCCGACGAACGCCTCCGCCTTCCCCGAGAGCGAACGGTCGAGCTGCTCCAGTCGCGGGCCCGCGCCGTCGAAGGCTCCGTTCAGCCGAGCGAGCAGGTCCGGGTCGAGCACGTCGTCCAGGACCAGATAGCCGTTCACATCGAACAGGTACTTGTCCGCTTCGTCCAACATGTCACTTCCTCATCTCTCGCGTACGGACGGTGTTCCCGCCCCCTCGGGCCGCAGCGGCCGGGCGGAGGACCTCCCCGACCACCCCGGCCACCAGCGGGGCGTCCTCGATGTCGAAGTCCAGGTGCGTCACCATGCGGACCCGGTGGCGTGCGATGCCCATCAGCAGCACCCCCGCCTGCCGTGCCCTGCCGACGAGTTCCGCCGGGGACACTCCGAGGCGGGCCAGGTCAAGGATGACGATGTTGCTGTGGACGGGATCGATGTCGAGCGCGGGTATCTCCTGGGCGAGCAGCAACTCGACCAGGCGTCGTGCGGCGGCGTGGTCCTCGGCCAGCCGCTCGACGTTGTGCCGCAGGGCGTAGAGCGCCCCTGCGGCGAGGAACCCGGACTGGTGCAACGCGCCGCCGTAGGACTTGCGGTAGTAGCGCGCCTGGTCGATCAGCTGCCGCGGACCGACCAGGATGCTTCCGAACGGCGCGCCGAGCCCCTTGGCGAAGCAGACCGAGACGGTGTCGGCGATCCGGCCGAAGTCCGAGGCCCGGGTCCCCGACGCCACGATCGCGTTGAACAGCCGGGCGCCGTCCAGGTGCGTCCGCATGCCCGTCCGCTGCGCGAACGAGCCGACCGCCCGCAGCGACGCGAGGGGAACCACCCGGCCGGCGTGGTAGTTGACGGTGTTCTCCAGGGCGATCATGGTCGGCTGGGAGTAGCGGGGGTCGCGGCACTTGAGGTCGATCGCTGCCTCGATGCGGTCCGGTGTCAGGACACCGTCCGGCGTCCTGACCGGGTTGAGCGAGATGCCCGCGAGGTCCGCGCTCGGCGCGCTCTCGTAGGTGTTGAAGTGCGAGGCCTCGTCGACGACGACTTCGTCGCCGGGGCGCGTGTGGATGCGCAGGGCGATCTGATTGCTCATCGTCCCGCTCGGCATGAAGATCGCGGCCTCCTTGCCGAAGAGGTCGGCGCAGTACTCCTCCAGCAGGTTGGTGGCGGGGTCCTCACCGAACCCGTCGTCGCCGATCCGGGCGGCTGCCATGGCCCGCACCATCGCCTCGCTCGGACGCGTGGTGGTGTCGCTCCTGAGATCGATCATCGGAATTCGTCGCCCGTCGCGATCTGTTCCGCCTCGGCGTCGCCGGCCGGACCGCCGGCTCGCGCTGCCCCGTGCATGACAGCCCCTTCCCTTGGACGCACTGCTCCACACCGATGAAGAAGTGCGGGCCGTAGGCGAAGGTGAGGTGCCGGTTGGGCCTGCGACCGACGTCGAACCGCGCGGCTCGCGCGAACTGCTCCTCGTCCCGGGTCCGAGGCCGGCAGCACCATCACGAGTCTCCTGTCGCGCCGGAGTGTCGGTTACTTGGTCGCCAGGAACAGGCGGCCGGTCGGGAAGCCCAGCTCGACGACCTCGACCCGGCGGAAGCCCGCCGCCAGCAGCTTCTCGGTCCAGGCCGCCTCGCTCAGCAGCTTCCGACCCATGAACTGCTGGTGGTAGTAGGTCACGATCGCGCTGAAGCGGCGCTCCCGCTCGCTCCCGGCGTACGGGATCGCATCGGTGATCGCCATCAGACCGCCCTCGGGCATGGCCTCCCGGCAGTTCGCCAGCACCCGGTCGGCGATCTCCTCCTCCTCCGGCATCATGTCGTGGAACACGAAACCCGCGTGCACCAGATCGGCACCCCGCACCGGCGACGCGTCGTCGGCGACCGACTGGATCGGGCGCTCGACCACCGTCAGCCGGTCGGCGACGCCCGCCGCCCCGGCCGCCAACTTCGCGGCCTCGCACGAGGCGTGGTCCAGGTCGAGCCCGACCGCGGTGCTCCCGGGGAAGGTCTTCAGCACGTCGATGAGCAGCCGGCAGGTGCCGGCGCCCAGGTCCACGATCCGCTTCGGCTCGGCCGCGAGGATCGCCTCAAGTGCCGCCGGGTAGAAGGCCTTCGAACCCATCCACTCCGAACTGACCGCCACGGCCCGCCCGTCGCGGTGGTACTTGGCCCGCGCCGCCACGGGGTCGACGAGGAACTCACGGGCGTTCTCGATGAACGGACGGTTGGCGTTCTGCGTCCACGAGATGTAGCCGACCCGGTGCAACGTGAGCCCGAAGTCGTCCGCCTTGCGGAACGACGCCCCCTCACCGGGCACGACCAGACCCGCCGCGGCGATCGCCTCCAGGTACCGGCCCACCGCCTCCTCCGGAAGGTCCGCGGCCTTGGCGAGGTCCGCCGGGGTGAACGCGTCCGAGTTGCTGATGACCTCGATCACGCCGAGACTCTCGCCGATCTCAAGCAGGGCGGCCGCGCCCGCGAGGTCCGGCGCCGGACCGCTCGCGGCGACCTCGTCCGCGAGGCTGCGGCCGGTGGAAGTACGCTGAGACATGGTGGACATCTCCCTTTCGGATGGATCACTGGTGGGACGCGGTGTGCGCGGAACACTCGGACGTGCCCGTCGGCATCCTCAGGACAGCTGCGTGCGGAACTCCGCGATGGTGGGGTGCAGGTAGAGGCTGCCGGCGGCGAGTCGCACACCGAGTTCGGCCTTGAGCCTGCTCAACATTGCGGCCACCAGCAGCGAGTAGCCGCCCAGCGCGAAGAAGTCGTCGTGGATGCCGACCGGCTCGACGTCGAGCAGCTCGCCCCACAGTTCGGCCAGAGCCTCCTCGACGGCGTCGCGCGGCGCCGTGTACGAGGACGCCAGCGGCCTCTTCTGACGGATCGTCACCGGAAGCGAGGCGTAGTCGACCTTGCCGTTGCGGTTCAGCGCGATACTCTCGCAGAGCACGATCGCGGCGGGCACCTCGTACGGGGGCAGGAGCTCCAGCAACCGGGCCCGGATCCGGGACACCAGTTCCCGGTCGGGGCGCGGGCCGGCCGCCACCACGTAGGCCACCAGCCGGTTGGCCCCCTCGGAGTTGCGCTGCACCGTGACGGCCGCCCGGGCGACGTCGGGCAGCCGGCCGAGGGCCTCCTCCACCCGCTGCGGCTCCACCCGGTAGCCGCGGACCTTCACCTGCCGGTCCGCCCGGCCGCCGAACTCGAACACGCCCTCCGGGGTGCGCCGGGCGAGGTCCCCGGTCCGGTACATCCGCGCACCGGGTGCCTCGCCGTCGACCGCGGCGACGAACCGCTCGGCCGTGCGGCGCGGGTCCCCGAGGTAGCCGCGGGCGAGTCCCTCGCCGGTGGCGTAGAGCTCGCCCCACTCACCGTCGTCGACCGGTCGCAGCCGGCCGTCCAGGAGCAGCACCCCCGTGCCGTTGATGGCGGTGCCGATCGGCACCGTCTTCTCCGGCGGCGGCGTCGAGCTGGTCCAGCAGGTGGTGAAGGAGGTGTTCTCGGTCGGCCCGTACCCGTTGGTGAACAGCAGCTCCGGGTACGCCCGCATCAGTGCGCGGACCGTGCCGGGCGAGGCGGCCTCGCCGCCGGTCAGCACGTGCCGCACCCCGGCCAGGGCGTCCGGCTGCTCCGCGGCCATCCGGTGGAAGAGTCCGGTGGTCAGCAGCAGCACGGAGACCCGGTGCCGGACCACGGAGGTGCCCAGCTCGGCGAGATCCAGTGGCCGGGCCGCGTGGATCACCAGGTGCGCACCGCACAGCAGCGCGCCCCAGATCTCCACCGTCGACGCGTCGAAGGCGATCGGCGCCAGCTGGAGCAGGACGTCCTCCGGTGTCACCCGCACCCAGTCGGCGTCCTCGAAGAGCCGCAGCACTCCGCGGTGCGGCACCCCGACGCCCTTGGGCGGCCCGGTCGTCCCCGAGGTGAAGCTGACGTAGGCCAGTTCATCGGGGAGGACGCCGGGAAGCGGGTCGGGCAACGCGTGCTCCCCGGCCGCCCGGGGGTCGACGATGCTCGTCCGGGGCGGCAGGTTCCCGGACTCCCCGCGACCGGCCACCACCACGGTGGCGGCGCAGGTCCCCAGGATCTCCGCGTGCCGCGTCGCGGGGTCGGTGCGGTCCAGCGCCACGTAGGCGCAGCCGGACTTCAGCACCGCCAACAGCGCCACGACCGCGTCGGGGGACGGCGGGAGCAGTACTCCCACCACGCCGCCCCTGGTCGCCCCGGCCTCGATCAGCGCCGCGGCGAGCGCATCGGACCGCTGTTCCAGTTCCGCATAGCTGACTGACGCTCCGTCACCACTCAGGGCCGGCGCATCGGGGCGTCTCCTGGCGTGCTCGGACACCCTCTGATGAATGGTGCTCCATGCCATCGTGCTCGTCCCCATCGTTCGCTTTCCGCCGTCCGGAGCCGACTGTCATGCCTGCCCCGTGCGCTGCTCGACGAAGTCGACGACCTCGTTCAGCGTCGCGTAGGGGCCGACCTCGGAGGCGGTGAGCCGGATGCCGAACTCACGCCGCACCGCCCGGCTGAGCTCCGCGATGTGCAGCGAGTCCAGCCCGACCTCGTCCAGTAGCACGTCCAGGTCGACCGGCAGGACATCGACGATCTCCTGCTCCAGCAACCACTCCTCCAGGAAGGCCCGAACCGTTCCGGCCGCAGAGGTCTCGGTCATCGCGGTCTCCTCAGCGGGTCACTCCCGCGGCCGGCGTCGAACCGCTCCAGGGCGGCGGCCAGCGAGCCGACGGTCGGTGCCTGGAAGATCAGCGCGATGGAGAGGTCGAGCCCGAGGTCCGCTCCGAGCCGGTTCATCACCTGGGTGGCCAGCAGCGAGTGGCCGCCCAGAGCGAAGAAGTCGTCGGTACGGCGCACCTCTCCGATGCCCAGCACCTCGCGCCAGGCCCGGGCCACGGCTTCCTCCATCGAGGTCCCGATCGCCTCGCCGGCCGGTTCCTCCGCCGCCGGCTCCGGCAGCGCGAACCGGTCGAGCTTCCCGTTCGGGTTCATGGGGAACGTCGGCAGCACCATGACGGCAGCGGGCACCATGTAGGTCGGCAGCAGGCCCTTGGCGAAGTCCCGCAGCACCAGCGGGTCGGGAGCCCGGCCCTCCTTCGGGAGGACGTAGGCGACCAGCCGCTTCCCGCCGGAGTGGTCGGGCCGGACCAGCACCGCGCACCGGGCCACCTGCGGATGGGACTCGACCACCGTCTCGACCTCACCGAGCTCGACCCGGAAACCGCGCAACTTGACCTGATGGTCCTTCCGGCCGACGAAGTCCAGCGCTCCGTCGGCGCGCCAGCGCACGAGGTCGCCGGTACGGTACATCCGCTCGCCCGGCTCGCCGTGGGGGTTGGCGACGAAGCGCTCGCTGCTGAGCGCGGGGCGCCCGACGTAGCCGCGGGCGAGTCCGTCACCGGAGAGGTAGAGGTCTCCCACCACACCCACCGGCACGGGTCGCAGCCACGAGTCGAGAACGTGCAGACGCGTACCCGCGCGGGGCACGCCGATCGGCGGGGCCTGGTCCCCGGACATCGGCCCCGCCCAGGTGGCGATCACCGTCCCCTCGGTGGGTCCGTAGAGGTTCACCATCCGACGGCCGGCCGACCAGTCCCGCAGCAGGGCGCCCGGCACGGCCTCGCCCGCCACCGCCAGGGTCAGCCCGGCCGGCAGCCGGTCCGGCGACAGGGCTGCCAGCGCGGAGGGCGGCATGGTCAGGTGGGTCACCCCGCGCTCCCGGACCAGTGTGCCCAGCGGCTCGCCGAGCAACAGCCGCTCGGGCGGCGCGACGACCAGGCAGCCGCCCTGGAGCAGCGACATGCACAACTCCATCAGGAAGGCGTCGAAGCTGGGCGAGCCGTACTGGAGGACCCTGCTGTTCCGGCCGAGCCCGAAGATGTCCCGGAGTCCGACGACGAAGCGTGCCATGCCGCGGTGCGTGAGCATCACACCCTTGGGCTGCCCGGTCGAGCCGGACGTGAAGAGAACGCAGGCAGGCGCGTCGGGGAGCAGCGGCGAGCGCCGCTCGGCTCCGGTCACCTCGGCCGCCGACAGCTCGTCGACCTCTGCCGCCCCGGCCGCCGGCCCACCGGTCGCGGCCGACGGGTGCGCCGGGCCTGCCGGGTCGAGGACCGTACCGGGGTACCCGAGCGAATCGGCCCAGTCGGCGGCCGCGATCAGGAGTTCTGGCGCGGCATCGGCGAACATCGACCGGATTCGCTGGACCGGGTACTCGATGTCGACCGGCACGTAGGCGGCACCGGTCTTCAGTACGGCGAGAACCGCGATCACCAGCGCGGCCGAGCGGGGCAGCGCCACCGCGACCCGGTCCTCCGGCCCGATCCCGTGGCGGAGCAGCAGGCGGGCCATCCGGTTCGCCCGCTCGTCCACCTCTCGGAAGCTCAGCTCCAGTCCGTCGTCGTCGAGGGCCGGCGCGTCCGGGGTGCGCCGGACCTGCTCGGCCAGGAGGTCCGGGATCGTCCGCTGGACCACGTCCACCGGGTGGCGGTCCCACTGCCCGACGATCAGCTCGCGTTCCCGCTCGGTCAGGACCTCGATCTCGCTGATGCGCCGGTCGGGGCCGTCGGCCATGGCTTCGAGGACCAGCAGGAAGCGCTCCACCAGACGCTCCACGGTCGCCCGGTCGAACAGGTCCGTCGCGAACTCGACGAACCCCTCGACGCCCGAGGCCCGGTGGGCGTCCAGCTCGCGCAGGTTGAAGGTGAGGTCGAACTTGGAGTAGCCGACCGGGATCTCCCGGCCCTGCGCCTCGATGCCCGGAAGCCTCAGCACGAGGTCCGACCGGGGGACGTTGCGCAGCATCAGCAGCACCTGGAACAGCGGCTGCCGGGCGGGCGACCGCGGTGGGTTGATCGTCTCCACCAGCCGGTCGAAGGGGACGTCCTGGTTCTCGAAGGCGCGCAGCGTCGTCTCGCGGACCCGGCGCAGCAACTCGTCCACGCTCGGGTCCCCGGCCGTGTCGACGCGCAGCACCAGGGTGTTGATGAAGAAGCCGATCAGGCTGTCCCAGGTCTCGTCGGTCCGCCCCGCGACACCGGTGGCCACGGGGATGTCCTCCCCGGCGCCCATCCTCGTCAACAACGCGCCCAGGGCTGCTTCGAGGACCATGAACAGCGTCACGCCCCGGCCGGCCGCGAGCTCGGTGAGCCGCCGGTGCAGGTCCGGCCCGATGTCCACCGCGACGGTGTCGCCCCGGTAGGAGGCGACCGCCGGTCGCTGGCGGTCGACCGGCAGGCGGAGCTCTTCCGGCAAGCCCGCCAGTTGGGCGACCCAGTAGGCCGTCTGGCGCGCCAGCTCGGCACTGAAGGGCCCCTGACCGCGGAGGTTGCGTTCCTGTCGAACGGCGTAGTCGGCGTACTGTGCGGTGAGCGGTGCCCAGCCCGGCGGTCGGCCGAGCCGACGGGCCTCGTAGGCGGTTTCGAGGTCCCGGGCGAACGCCGTGAACGACCAACCGTCCCCGGCGATGTGGTGGAGAACCACCAGGAGCACGTGACGGTCCTCACCGACCCGGAAGAGCCACGCCCGGATCGGGATGTCCCTGGTCAGGTCGAACGCCCGCCGCGCGTGCTCCGCCAGCAGGCCGTCGAGATCCTCCTCGGTGGTCCGGAGCACCGGGCAACCCGGCCACGCGGCGTCCGGTTCGAGGATCGCCTGCCGCGCCCCCGACGACGTCTCGGGGAAGACCGTCCGCAGGATCTCGTGCCGCCCGACCACGTCGGCGATCGCCGCGTCCATCGCCCGTGCGTCGAGTGCGCCGTCCAGACGCGCCACGAACGGGATGTTGTAGACGGCCGGCGGAGCACCGCCCGCCTGGTTGAGGAACCAGAGGCGGCGCTGCGGCAGGGCCAGCGGTATCTCGGCGGGCCGCTCGAACTCCGTCGTCCGCTCCGACCGGACGGCACCGCCTTCGATCAGAGCGGCCAGTCGGGCGGCGGTCGGCCGCTCGAAGACATCGCGGACCGTGATCCCCACCGTGTAGTGGCGATTGACCCTGGCCACCAGCTTGATCGCGAAGAGCGAGTTACCCCCGGCCGTGAAGAAGTCGTCGGTCGCCGCGACCTCGTCGATCCCGAGCAGTTCCGCGATGAAGCCGCAGAGGGCCTGCTCGTGCGCGGTCCGCGGGGCGCGACCCGCCGCCGGGGCGACCGGCCGGGCGACCGGCAGGGCGGCTCGGTCGATCTTCCCGTTCGGGGTCTTGGGCAGCGCGCCGAGGACGGTCATGGACTCGGGCACCATGAACGACGGCAGGACCCGCGCCACGAACGCGCGCAGATCACCGACCTCCAGCTCTCCACCGGGCCGGGGCACCAGGTAGGCCGCGAGCTGCTTCTCGCCGGGCACCGCCTCCTGCACCCGGACGAACACCTCGGCGACGTCCGGATGCGCGGCCAGTGCGGCCTGCACCTCTCCCATCTCGACCCGGTAGCCGCGCAGCTTCACCTGGTGGTCCGCGCGGCCCGTGAACTCGATCTGTCCGGCCGCTGTCCACCGCACCAGGTCTCCGGTCCGGTACATGCGCTCGGCCGGCCCGCCGAACGGGCTGGCGACGAAGCGTTCGGCCGTCAGGGCCGGCCGGGAGAGGTAGCCGCGTGCTTGGCAGTCACCGCTGATGTAGAGCTCGCCGACGACGCCGGGCGGCACCGGGCGGAGTCCCTGGTCGAGGACGTAGACGCGGGTGTCCGCGAAAGGGCGCCCGATCGGCACCGGACCGGAAGGGATCTCCTGGCCAGGGGGCAGACGGAAGTCCAGACAACCGCACGTGCACTCGGAGGGGCCGTAGTGGTTGATGATGGCCACGTCGGGGTGCCGATCCCGCCAGGCCTGCAGCAGCTCACCCACGATCGGCTCGCCGGCCACGATGAACTCTTCGCCAGGGGAGCACAGTTCGGGAAGCGTGTCGAGAAGCGCCAGGTGTGTCGGGGTGGCCTTGAGGAATGCGTAACCCCCGGCATCCACCTGTTGCGCGGCGTACTCCTCGACGCTGGAGACGATCAGGTGGCCACCTGCCGCCAGGGCGCCGAACAACGCGGTGAGCGTGATGTCGAACGAGATCGACGAATAGAGCAGAACACCCTTGGCCAGGCTCGGGTAGGCGGTGACCGCTCTGGACACGTAGTTCACGGCGGAGCGGTGTTCGACCGCCACGCCCTTGGGACGCCCGGTGGAGCCGGACGTGTAGATCACGTACGCGAGATTGCCGCGGGTGAGGGTTCCTTCGCGCTCGTGGTCGGCCAGGTCCTCGCCCGACTCGCCCACCAGCTGCGCGCCGGTCTCCTCGTCGTCGAGGACGACCAGTTGCGCCTGCAGGTCGGCGGGCAGCGCGTCGCGGCCCTCGCCGGAGGTGACGATCCAGCGGGCCGCGGAGTCCTGGACGATGTGCGCGATGCGTTCCGCCGGGTACTCGAGGTCGATCGGCAGATAGGCCGCCCCCGCCTTGAGAATTCCCAGAATGGCGACCACCATGTCGACCGACCTGGGGACACCGACACCGACCACCTCGTCGACCGCGACACCGCGACGCACCAGCAGGCGGGCCAACTTATTGGCTTGCTCGTTGAGTTGGCGATAGGTCAGGTGCCTTCGGCCGGCGGTGACGGCCGGCCGGTCAGGTTGTTCGGCTGCTCGGCGTTCGATAAACCGCAGCACGGTGCCGGGCTGTGCCGGCAGCGTCGAGGTGTTCCAGTCGGAATCGGTCAGCCGACATGTCTCCTCGGCGTCAAGCACATCCGTGGCGGCCAAGAGCGAGCTCTGCCCGGGTAGTTCGGCCATCTGACCGATGACCTGCAGCAGCCGCCGGTGGTGAGCTGCCGCGTTCTCGGCCGAGTACCGGTCGGGGTTGGCCTCAAGGTCGATGCGCAGGCCGTCCTCGCCGTGATTGTCGTAGACGTAGACGTTGACATCCTCCACCGGCCCCATCGCCAGCGTCCGGAGCACGGCGACCTGCCCGGAGAAGTCGAGTCCGTAATCAAACGAATTGATGTTCAGATGCCATCCGAAGCCGCTTCCCGGGCCGCGCGTTCCGAGGTCCCGCAGAATGTCCTCGCCTCGGTAGCGTTGGGCCGAGAGCGCGTCCAGCATCTTGCCGGAGACCTGCCGGGTGAATTCTTCGAGGGTGCTCCAGGGAGATATCTCCAAATGTAGCGGAAGCACATTGGAGGCCTGGCACGGGGTTTTCCGCAGGGTGTTTCCCGAACGGCCTGCCGTGGTCATTCCGAAGGAAACGCGGTCGGCCATGAGGATCTTGCTCAGATAGGTCGCCAGCGCCGTCGCCACCATGGCCGGCCAACGAACTCCCAGCTCTCCCGCCCGGCCGGCCATCTTCTCCTGGACGGCCGCGGAAACGGTGCCGGTCACGCGAACAGGGGCGCGCGCCGCAGGCTTCTCACTGCTCGCCGGCGTGACGATGTCGGGTCGCCGCGCGCATTCGGCGAGCCAGTACTCCCGGTCCCCCCGGTACGCTTCCGACTCCTGGTACCGCCGCTCGTCGGCGACGATGTCGCGCACCGCCCCGAAAGTGCCGGGCGGCACTGCCGCCCCCCGGGTCCGGGCGCTGTAGAGCTCAGCGGCCCGCCGACCCACCAGGAAGAACCCGTAACCGTCCAGGAGCAGGTGATGCACCCGGAGGTACCAGAAGCACCTGTCCTCGCCGAGCCGGAGCAGGGCCGTGACAACGAGTGGCGGCTCCCCCAGGTCGAAGGGGGTCGCGGCATCCCGCCGCATCCACGCGAGAGCCTCGCCGAACGGGTCCGCGGAGGCCTCGAAGTCCAGCACCCGAACGTCGATCGGCAGGTCCGGAACGATCTCCTGGAACGGCTCCCCCGCCGCGGACTCGGTGATCTCCGCCCGGAGCACTTCGGCCTCTCCGAGGGCCTGCGAAACGGCGGAAACGAACTCGTCCACCCGGATCGGGCCAGGAATGTCGAAATAACCGCACACATTCAGTATTGCCGTGTCGTCAACAAGTTTGTGCGCCAGCCAGAGCTCGCGCTGAGCATCAGTCAACGGAAGGCCCATGCTCGAAGCGTAGCTCAGCACGGCTACGAACGGAACCCCCGCCAGCGCTATGCGACAGTACTGACGAATGACCGACTACCGGTCGTTTGGCCGGGAGTAGGTGCTATGCCCGATCCACACCGCGATTTACCGCCCCCGCCGCATCCGCCCATTCACCGGGCACGCCCTGATATCCCGGACGGAAGGTCACAATCTACTAATGGACTAGACCATTTGCCACCCCCCCCGGCCGAGCCGCCGGCCGCGGCGGTGCCGATCCGTGGCGGTGCCGATCCGTGGCCGAAGCGACGCCCGCCGGTGAGGCGGCCGTCGGGTGCGGACCCGCCGCAGACCGCCGCGTTCGCTGACGGACGACCTGCGCCTCCCGCCTCCCGCCTTCCGGCGACGGTTCGGCGCCGCTCGAACGCGTCGCCGATCGCACACCTCCCCACGCTTCGGCAGGAGTTGGCAGTCCTGCTGATATCGTCGAACGGGTCGGTTCCGCTGTTGGCAGGCTTGGAGTGGTGATGGTTCTCTCGGTGGTCCGTACGGCACTGGAGGCCGTTTACGAGCGTCGCCTCGCCAGCAAGATCACGGACCTCAAGCGCCCCGGGCACGTCGGTGTCACCATCGACGGAAACCGCCGCTGGGCACGCAACGCGGGTTACGACGACCCGCGCGAGGGCTACCGGGCCGGGGGCGCCAAGGTCGTGGACTTCCTCGGCTGGTGCGCGTCCGCGCAGATCCGGCACGTCACCATCTTCATGCTCAGTGACGACAACCTGAACCGGCCGGCCGAACAGGTCGTGCCGCTGATCGAGGTCATCAGGGAGACCGTCCACAACATCTCGAAGCCCGGCCAGCCCTGGACCGTCGAGATCATCGGCGCACTAAGCCTGCTGCCGCACGAGGTCGCCGTCGATCTCAAGGAGGTCGCCGGACACACCGCCGGACGCGGCACGATGAGCGTGGACGTCGCGATCGGCTACGGCGGTCGGCGCGAGATCGTGGATGCGGTGAGGTCCGCCATCGCCGATCACATCGCGGAGGGCGGCGACCCCGCCGAACTGGCCGACACGTTCAGCGAGCAGCACATCTCCCAGAACCTGTACTCCTCGACCGGATTGGACACCACGGACTTCATCATCCGGACGTCCGGCGAACAACGTCTCTCCGGCTTCATGCTGTGGCAGTCCGCCTACGCCGAGATGCACTTCATCGACTGCTACTGGCCGGCCTTCCGCCGGATCGACTTCCTCCGCGCACTGCGCTCCTTCGGCGGTCGTCAGCGTCGCTTCGGCCGCTGACGCCGCTGCCACCCGCCCAGCGGAAGTACCACCGGGACGACCTTCGGAAGCTCCCGGGCCGCCCCCCGCCGGTTGCCGCGAGGGCTACCGCTGGTGGGCGCACCCCTTCCAGTCGACGAGCGCGGAACCCCAGGTGATCCCCGCTCCCACCGCGGTCATCGCCACCCTGGTCCCGGGAACGAGACGACCGTCCCGCTGGGCCAGGTCGAGCGCCAACGGGATCGACGACGACGAGGTGTTGCCGAGCCGGGCGATCGTCGACACCACCCGCTCTGCGGGGAACCGCAGGTCGCGGGCCACGGCGCGGATGATGCGGGCGTTGGCCTGGTGCGGCACGAACAGGTCGACGTCCGCCACGTCGAGGCCGCGCTCGGCGCAGACCTCACGCGTCCCGCCGACCATGAGCTCGATGGCGCTCTCGTACACGGCGGCCCCGTCCATCCGGATGGCGCGGTCGCCCGGATCGACGTACAGGGCGTCACCGAGGCTGCCGTCCGAGCCCACCTTCAGGACGGGGGCGCACTCACGCCGGTCGCAGTCCGGGGAGCCGGTCACCACGACGGCTCCCGCGCCGTCGCCGAAGAGCGGGGCGGTCGCACGGTCCGTCTTGTCGATGATCCGTGACACCGCGTCCGCCGCGCAGACCAGCACACAGCGGTAGCGCCCGGACTCCACGGCCGCGAAGGCGTGGTCCAGGGCGTACAGGAAGCCGACGCACGCGGCGTTGAGGTCGACCGCGCCCGCGCGCGCCGTTCCGGCCCCGGCCGCCAACTGCGAGGCCAGCGAAGGGGACGGGCGGTCGGCGGTGATCGTCGCGGCGAGCACCAGATCCACCTCCGCCCCGGTGCGACCGGCGTCGTCCAGCGCGTTCGAGCACGCCTCGAGCGCCAGGTCGTACAGCGGCTCGCCGTCCGACAGCCAGCGCCGCTCCCCGATGCCCGTGAGCTGGACAATCCAGTCGGCCGGCATGCCGAGCGGCTCGAACTGGGCATTCTCGACCGTTCGCCGAGGAAGAGCCGCCCCGACTCCGGTGATTACCGCTCGCATGGGATACGTCACTCCACCTTTGCCGGAACCGGGGCCGCACTGCCGCCCACCGACCTCGTACAACACGACTTCCACACGGAGCCGAACCCGCTCCGGACTGTCAATAGGTGTACCGCGCTCATTGAACACACGACGCATCCGGAACCGTATCACCGCACCGACCGATCCGCCATGCCACACTTGGTGCATTTCCACCATAAGGGCACAAGAGAGAACATCTGTACCGCAATGAACCAGGGGTCTACCTAATCGTGACGCCGTTAGTTAGCCTGTGAACACCTTCCGGTTTCCGGACGGTCGGTCCACCGAGGACCGGTTGCCCGGACACCGGACGGCCGCGGAATTAGGGGAGGCCTCATGCTGGACCGCGTCACACCTGAAGCGCTGCGTCTTGAACTGGCGGACGATCTCGCCGCGATCCTCTACTGCGAACCGGCAGAGGTGGACGGCGACACACCCTTTCTCGAACTCGGTCTCGACTCGATACTCGGACTCGAGTTCCTCACGATCATCAACGGCCGGTATCAGCTCGAAGAGACCATCGACACCATTTACGAGAACCCGACACTGAATCGGCTCGTGGACCATCTGACCGGGCTCGGGGAGCCCGCGCCCGCGGAGCGGGGATGAGTCCGGCCGCGCTCGGCCGGGCCGCGGACCTCGCCGGCACGCAGCCCCTGACGCGGCGGGTGACCGTCACGCCGGCCATGTGCAGCGCCGGTTCGCTGATTTTCGCGAAGATGGGCGACTGGACGTGGGAGGCCGTCGACGCCGCCTGCGGGACGAACGTCTACCGGGCGCGCACCGCCGACGGACTTCCCGCCTACCTCTCGTTCTACTATTTCAGGGTCCGCGCCGGCCAAGATTTCCACCCCTACCATCTCACCTTCGGCGACGAAATCGACGTGACGTCGCAGGTGTTCGACCTGGGCAGCCAGTCGGTGTTCACCGTGCACCGTATTTCCCGGGCCGGCGAACTGGCCGACCCGGCCGTCCTGGACCCGGTCGAGGCATTCGATCGCCCCCGGCCCGGATGCATCTACGTCGAGAATTTCAACCGGTGGATATCCAGAGGCGTGCAGAACTCGAACAAGGGCCTCGTGGACGCTTCGCCGGCCGATTTCCGGCACAGCCATCTGCCGAAACTCCCGGACACCCATTCACCTCGGCTCACCGCCCGCAGGGCCCGGGAGGACCGGAGCTTCTCCCCCACCGGACCGGCGGGTTTCACCCCGGCGGGCCCGGACTTCACCATGACCTACCACCTGGACGTCGCGAGGGATCTCAACGGCGTCGGACTGGTCTACTTCGCCTCCTATTTCTCGATGGCCGACATCGCCCTCTCGCGGGCCTGGCGGGCGATCGGCCGATCCGACCGGCAGTTCCTCGGCCGGGCCGTCCTCGACCACCGACTCGGCTTCTTCGGAAACGCCGACCCCGACTCCGTCCTCACGATCACCGTGCTCATCCGGCAGGACGGGAAGCGGCCGGGCCACGAGTTCGCGGACATCGTCATCACGGAGCGGGACAGCGGACAGACGCTGGCCGTCGCGGGAATCCGGACGCTACTGAACGATGCTGACCCACTCGGGACGGAGCCGACTCCATGACCGTACGCGATGCCATCCTCAACGCGATCACCGACGTCCTGCCCGGGGTCTCGGCCGATGAGGTCGTCGACGAGGCGAGCCTCGCGGACCTGGGCGCGGACTCGGTGGACCGCGTGGAGATCATCACCCTCGTCCAGGAGTCGGTCGGGTCCCGGCGCCCCCTCTCCGAGTTCGCCGCGATCCCCAACATCGGCGCACTGGCCGCCTTTCTGAACGAGGTCGGCGCATCATGAGTGCGCGAGCGGTCGGCATCGAAGCGCTCGGCGCCTATTGCGGAGTGGCCCGGATCCCGGTCCACGAGATGTTCCGGGGCCGGGGCCTCGACGAGACGCGCCTCGGTAATCTGATGATGCGTCAACGCTCGGTCCAGCTGCCGTGGGAGGACCCGGTGACGAACGCGGTGAACGCCGCGCGTCCCGTGCTGGACCGGCTCCCCCCGTCCGAGCGGGACTCCGTCGGACTGCTCATCGTCTCGACGGAGTCCGGACTCGACTACAGCAAGTCCCTCGCCACCTACGTGCACAAGCACCTCGGCCTCTCCGCGCACTGCCGGGTCCTGGAGGTCAAGCAGGCCTGCTACGGCGCGACCGGGGCGCTGCAGCTCGCCGCGGGCTACCTGGCAGCCGGCCTGGACCCCGGCATGAGGGCCCTGGTCATCGGCACCGACGTCAACCCCATGGACGAGCGCGCCAAGTACGCGGAGCCGACCACCGGTCACGGTGCGGTCGCCCTGCTGGTCGGCGAGCGGCCGGACGTGCTCGCGCTGGACCGCGGGGCCTACGGCGCGTACGGCTTCGAGGTGCTGGACACCGCCAGGCCGACGGCCGACTTCGACCTCTACAACCCGGACCTGTCGCTGCTGAGCTACCTCGAATGCCTCTCCGAGGCGTTCAAGGCCTATGCCCGGCGGGTGGGCGACGGGGTGGACTTCGTCGGCTCCTTCGACCGCCTCGCGATGCACTCGCCCTTCGCGGGCATGGTGCGGGGGGCGCACCGGAGGATGATGCGCCAGTTCGCGCCCCGTCCGCCGAAGGAGATCGAGGCGGACTTCGAACAGCGGGTCGCCCCTTCGCTCAGCCACGTCCAGGACGTGGGCAACCTGTGCTCCGCGTCGCTCTACCTCGCCCTCGCGGGCCTGGCGGCGGGCGCCGACGAGGACGAGGCCGGGGCGGGCACGACCCGGGTGGGGCTCTTCTCCTACGGATCGGGGTGCTGCTCGGAGTTCTTCAGCGGCGTCATGGGGCCGCGGGCTCGCGCACGGATCGCCGAGGCGGACATCACCGGTTCCCTGGAACGGCGGCGCGCGCTGTCGTTCGAGGAGTACGCGAGCCTGGTACCGGTCAACCGCGAGAGCCTGACGGCCCGGCGCAACCACCGCGTCGACTTCTCCGGCTGGGACCGCACGATGCCCGCCGCACGTCCCGACCGACCGACGCTCGTCCTCACCGGGGTGGAGGAATACCATCGTGCGTACGAATGGCGCTAGGGCGCGTCCCGTGGACCAGCCCGGGGCCGCGGCGTGAGGGCCGACGACGCCGGCCTGAGGGTCGACGACGGTCGGCTCCCCGTGGTCCGGCTGACCTTGGCCTTCGCACCGCGGCGCAACCGCCTCGATCCGGACAGCGTACGGGCGATCGTGGCCGCGCTGGACGCGGCCGAGCGGACCCCCGGGGCATCCGTGCTGGTCATCGACGCCCAGGGGGACGACTTCTGCTCCGGCATGGACCTGGACCCGGTGCGGGAGGACTGGCAGCGGCTGGTCGAGGACATCCACGAACTCCTCTCCCGGATCCGCCGCTCGCCCCTGGTCACCGTGGCGGTGGTGCGGGGGGCTGCCACCGGCGGCGGCGTGGGCCTTGCCGCGGCGTGCGACCTCGTCCTGGCCGGGCCTGCCGCCGAGTTCCGGATGACGGAGGTCCTGCTCGGGCTCGTCCCCGCGATGATCCTGCCACTGGTCGCCGCCCGGGTCGGCCGGCGCAAGGCCCTCGCCCTGGCCCTGCTGGCGCAGCCCGTGCCGGGCCCCGAGGCGGCGCGGACCGGTCTGGCCGACGTGTGCGGCGACGACCCGGAGCGCGAACTCGCCCTGGTGCTGCGACGCCTGCGCGGCACGGATGCCGCCGCCGTCCGCTCGCTCAAGAGGTACGCGCTCGCCCTGGCCGAGCACGAGGAGCCGCGCGCGGACCTGGCCTGGGCGGTGCTCGAAGAACGGCTGTCGAACCCCGGGACGCGCGAGAGGCTGGCATGGCTGCGGACAGCGAGGCCGACGACGTGATCGGCCGGACGGTGGACCCGCGCGTCCGCGTGGTCCGGGACGGGGTGGTCACCCGCATCAGCATGCGGGACGAGGCCCGACGCAACCAGTTGGACGGAGCGGGCTGCACCGCGCTCGCGGACGCCTTCGTCACCGCCGCCGACGACCCGGACGCCCGCGTGGTCCTCCTTGAGGGCGGGCCGGACTTCTTCTGCGCCGGCGCGGCACCCGAGCTGATGCTCGCGGACGGGCACGACCGGGCGGCCCGGTGGGCCCGCCTCGTCCTCGCGGTCCTGGACTGCCCGTTGCCGACCGTGGCCGCGGTCCGGGGGAGCGCGCTCGGCGGGGGCCTGGTGCTCGCCCTGAGCTGCGACGTGCGCGTGCTGGGCGCGACCTCGCGCTATGCCGCCAACTTCCTGGTGCACGGGTTCACACCGATCGGCGGCTCCCTGGTCCCCACCGTGATGGGCACCGCCCTCGGGACCGAGATGCTCCTCACGGGACGCACGTACCGCGGGCACGAGCTCGCGGAGCGCGGGGCCGGGGTCCTGGTCGTTCCGGGCGAGGAGGTCGACCGGGAGACGGGCCGCACCGTGGCGCGCATCGCCCAGGCGCCCCGCCGGAGCCTGGAACTGATGAAGCAACAGCTCGCGGCCGGCACACGGACGCAGGTGAGGTCGGCCCTCACCGCGGAGACCGCGGCGCATCTGGAGTCAAGTCTGAGCGCTGAGGCGCTGCGCAGGATCGGCCTCCTGCACGGCTCGCCCCGCGCGGGGAGCGAGGATTGATGGACGCTGGGACACAAGTGGCGACCGCCACGGCCGACGAGGCCGTCGGGACCCCCGGAGGCTTCGAGCCGATCGCGGTGATCGGCCTGTCCTGCACGGCCTCGGGCGTCGAGTCGCCGGCCGAGTTGTGGGAGACCGCGGTGACGGGCCGGCGCTCGTTCACCGACGTCGCGGACGACTGGTGGCCCGGTGCGCGGGTCGGCCGGCCCGGGCTCGCCAGGGCCTCGGTCAGGCCGGAGGCCCTGGAGTTCGACGCTCGCCTGTTCGGCATCAGCCCGCGCATGGCGGTGTGGATGGATCCGCAGCACCGGGTCGCCCTCGAACTCGTCTGGCAGGCGCTGGAGGACGCGGGCCTGGATCCGGAGCGCACCCGCGCGGCGGACGTGGCGGTGTTCGCGGGCGGCTTCGTCTCCGACTACCGGGACCGGATGGTCGCGCAGGAGGCGGCGGACGCGGCCGCCTTCCCGGGCACGCTCATGGCCTTCTCGGCGAACCGGATCTCCTACCAGTTCGACTGGACCGGGCCGAGCATGCTGGTGGACACCGCCTGCTCGTCGAGCCTGACCGCGGTGGACCTCGCCGTACGAGGGCTCGTTGCGGGCGAGTACTCGATGGCGGTGGTGGTCGCCGCCAGCGTGACCAGCCCCGGCTTCTACGCCGACAACGCCGAGCGGGCCAGGGCGCTGTCCGCCTCCGGGGAGTGCGTGCCCTTCAGCTCAGGGCGGGACGGCTACGTGCGGGGCGACGGCGGCGCGTGCGTGCTCCTCAAGCCGTTGCGCGCGGCGCTGGCCGACGGCGACCCGGTGCACGCCGTGATCCGGGCCACCGGCAGCGGGCACAGCGGGCGGGCGGGCGGGCTGACCGGTCCGGACAGCTCCTCGATCGCGCGGTTGATGCTCCGGGTGGCGGCGGCCGCCGACCGCGGGGTGGAGGAGATCGGCCTGGTGGAGGCGCACGGTTCGGGCACCCAGGCGGGCGACCTCGCCGAGGTCTCGGCGATCGTCGAAACGCTGGAGCGGTCGCTCGGAGCGGTCGACGGCGGTGCCCCGCGGGGTCCCCGCACCTGGGTCGGCTCGATCAAGGCCAACATCGGCCACCTGGAGGGCGCCGCCGGGCTCATCGGCCTGGTGAAGGCGGTACTCGCGGTCGAGGCGGGACTGGTGCCGCGCGTCGCCGGCCTGGACGTGGCCGATCCCCGGCTGCCCACGGCCGGCGGCCGGGTCGGGGTCCCGGTGCGGAACGAGCCGTGGCCGACCGGGAAGCGCCGGCTGGCCGCCGTGAACAGCTTCGGGCTGGGCGGAGCGATGTCCAGCGTCCTGGTCGAGCAGGCGGCCCGAGCCGCCGCGAACGACACGCCGGTTCCGGACGTCGGGCGGGTGGTGCCGCTGTCCGCCCGGAACGAGGACGCGCTGCGGGAGCTCACCGGCCGTCTGCTCCGGCACCTGGAACGGGAACCCGGGACCGGCCTCGCAGGAATCGCGTGGACCCTGCAGTCCGGCCGGAGGAGCTGGCCGGTCCGGCGCGTGCTCGTCGCCGCGGACCTCGCGGAGCTGCGCCGGGAACTGGCCCGGCCCGCGGACGGCGACGCGCGGCCGCCCGCGGACGGGCCGCTGGACGCGGCCGTGCGGAAGGCGGTCGAGTCCTGGCTCGCCGGGGAGCCGGTGGAGTGGCGGGACCTGTGGGGCACACAGGCGCCGCCGAGGCGGGTCAACCTGCCCGGTGCCCCGCTCGAACGCAAGCCCTACGACTTCGGCCGCCGCAGGACGTGATCCGCGGCGCCGGCCCCCGGCGGGGGGAGTGACTCTTGGGGTTGTCTGACAATTCGCGTCGCATCAGCGCCCGGCGTCGGGCGCGCGGCGGGAATTGTCGGACAACCCTAGTCGCCCTGGAAGACGGGCCACTCCCCCGCCAGGGCGGCGGCCACGCCACGGCGCGCGTCAGCGGTCCGCAGCACGCGCAGGAAGGCCTCGTGCTCACCGGCGATGTGCACGTCCAGCGGGGCGACGAAGCTCCGGTCGACCAGCCGCTTCGCCGCGGCCACCGCGTGCGGGGCGAGCCCGGCGAACGCCTCGGCCTTGGCCCGCGCCGCCGCGGCCAGCTCGCCCGGTCCGGCGATCGCGTTGACCAGCCCGAGGTCCAGCGCCTTCGGCGCGCGGATCACCGGCTGTTCCAGCAGCAGCTCCATGGCGCGGGCGTGGCCGACGATCCTCGGCAGGAACCAGGACATCCCGCCGTCGGTCGCCGAACCGAGCCGGCCGTAGGCGAGGTTCAGCGCGGCCCGCGGCACGGCCACCCGGTAGTCGCAGGCCAGCGCCAGGGAGAGCCCGGCCCCGGCGGCCTGGCCGTTGAGGGCGGCCACCACGGGGCACGGCAGCTCCCTGATCCCGCGCACGACGGCGGCCAGGCGGTCCAGACGGGCACGCCAGAGCCGTTCGGCCTCGGCGCCCGCGCGGTCCGGCTGCCCGAGCTCCGCCACGCCGACGGCGAGGTCCTCGACGTCCGCGCCGAGGCAGAACGCCGGGCCGGCACCGGTGAGGATCACGGCGCGCGCCCGCGGTTCGGCCCGCAGCCCGTCCAGCGCGCGGCGCAGCGCGGTCAGCATCCCGTCGGTCAGCGCGTTGCCGCGCCGTGGATCGTTCAGCGTGAGCGTCGCCACCGGCCCGTCGTGCCCGACCGTGACCGGCTCCCCGCGCCCGTCGTCCCCGGGCGGCACTCAGCCCGCCCGCCGGGAGAGCGCGACCGGCATGCTCTCGTAGCCGCCGATCAGGTTGGAGTACATCCTCACCGGCTCGCCGATCAGTTCGGCGTCGCCGATCCGGTCGATCAGCTCGCCGAACATCACCCGCAGTTCGAGGGTGGCCAGCGCGGCGCCGATGCAGAAGTGCGGGCCGTAGGCGAAGGCGAGGTGCCGGTTGGGCCTGCGGCCGAGGTCGAAGCGCGCGGGCTCGGCGAACTTCTCCTCGTCCCGGTTGCCCGAGCCCAGCCACACCGCGATCCGCGACCCCTCGGGGATCGGGGTCCCCAGCAGCTCCGTGTCCCTCGTCGCCGTGCGCATCACGTGCATGGCCGGTGTGGTGAAGCGCAGGATCTCCTGGACGGCGTCCTCCGTCTCGACCTCGCCCTCGCGCAGTCGGCGCCACTGGTCGCGGTTCTCGATCAGCGCCCGCATGCCGCCGATCGTGGCGTGGCGGGTGGTCTCGTTCCCGCCCGAGACCAGGCCGTTGCAGTTGAGCACCACTTCCTCGTCGGTCAGCGGGACGCCGTCGATGCTGCCGTTCACCAGCGCCGTGACGATGTCGTCGGCCGGCTCCTTGCGGCGCAGCCGCATCAGGTCCTGGTAGTAGAGGAAGAGGTCGATGTGGGCCGCGTTGGCACTGGTCTCGTCGTCGACGGCCTCGTTGCCGATCCCGAACGCCACCTTGGTGCGGTCGAGCATGAAGTCCCAGTCCTGCCGGGGGACTCCGAGCATGTCGCAGATCATCGACACCGGCAGGCGCGCGGCGAGGTCGGCGAAGTCGCACTCCGGCGCCTCAAGGGCGGCCTCGATCACCGAGACCGCGATCCCGCGCATGTTGTGCTCCAGCCGCCTGATCATCTTCGGCGTGAAGGCGTTGCTGACGATGCGCCTGATCTTGCCGTGCCGCGGCGGGTCGGTGATGACCATCATCTTCCCGGTGGCCGCCGCCGTCGCGACGTCGTCCGCCCCGAGCCGCATCCCCCGGGTCGACGAGAAGAGGTGCGGATTGCCGAGCACCTCCGACGCCGCGTGGTAGCGGACCACGGAGTGGAACGGTTCTCCCTCTGCGGGCTGGATCAGGTGCACCGGGCCGCGGGAGCGCAGCTCTGCCCAGGACTCGTAGTGCCGGCCCGAGCGGTAGAGGGACGGATCGGAGAGGTCGGGAAGGGCCGGCGGCGGGCCCTGGAGCGACTCAGGCACGCTCGCCACCTCCCCCGAGGACGAACGGGCGCAGCTCGTCCAGGAAGCCCTCCAGGTCCCGGGTGAGGTAGAAGTGGCCGCCGGGCAGGACCTTCATGGCGAAGTCGCCGTCCGTCGTCTCGCTCCAGCGCGCGAGCTCGTCGAGCGGCGCCCGGGGGTCGTCGCTGCCGCCGACGGCGAGCACCGGGACGCCCAGCGGGGCTCGCTCGCGCCGCACGTAGGTCTCGCAGGCCTCGAAGTCCGCGCGGAGCACCGGCAGCAGGACGTCGAGCAGCCCCGACTCCTCAAGGACCGCCAGGGGGGTGCCGTCCAGGGCCACCACCTGCGCGAGGAACCGGTCGTCAGGCAGTTGGTGGATCCGCTCCGCGGTGTCGGGCCGGTGCGGTGCGATCGCGCCCGAGACGATGAGGCCGCTGGGCGGGTGGCCCCGGTCGGCCAGTGCGTGGGCCAGCTCGTAGGCGATCAGCGCGCCCATGCTGTGGCCGAACAGGAACACCTCCCGTCCGTCGGCGAACTCGATCAGCGGGTCCACGAGATCACCGCTCAGGCCGGTGATCGAACGTCTCAGCTCCTCCTTGCTGCGTGACTCCCGTCCGGGCAGTGAGGCCGGCACGACGCCGACCCCACTGCCCAGCACCGGCTGCCAGCCGCGGTAGGCGGACGCGCCGCCACCGCCGTGGGGGAAGCAGAAGAGCAAGGTGTCCGCCGCGGTGGCGACCGACGTCCTGGCGATCCAGGGATCCGAAGCAGGCAGCACGATGGTGAGATCCTTAACGACTCGTCGCCGGATTGTCGGTTACTTGGTCGCCAGGAACAGGCGGCCGGTCGGGAAGCCCAGCTCGACGACCTCGACCTTCTGGAAGCCCGCCGCCAGCAGCTTCTCGGTCCAGGCCGCCTCGCTCAGCAGCTTCCGACCCATGAACTGCTGGTGGTAGTAGGTCACGATCGCGCTGAAGCGGCGCTCCCGCTCGCTCCCGGCGTACGGGATCGCATCGGTGATCGCCATCAGACCGCCCTCGGGCATGGCCTCCCGGCAGTTCGCCAGCACCCGGTCGGCGATCTCCTCCTCCTCCGGCATCATGTCGTGGAACACGAAACCCGCGTGCACCAGATCGGCGCCCCGCACCGGCGACGCGTCGTCGGCGACGGACTGGATCGGGCGCTCGACCACCGTCAGCCGGTCGGCGACGCCCGCCGCCCCGGCCGCCAACTTCGCGGCCTCGCACGAGGCGTGGTCCAGGTCGAGCCCGACCGCGGTGCTCCCGGGGAAGGTCTTCAGCACGTCGATGAGCAGCCGGCAGGTGCCGGCGCCCAGGTCCACGATCCGCTTCGGCTCGGCCGCGAGGATCGCCTCAAGTGCCGCCGGGTAGAAGGCCTTCGAGCCCATCCACTCCGAACTGACCGCCACGGCCCGCCCGTCGCGGTGGTACTTGGCCCGCGCCGCCACGGGGTCGACGAGGAACTCACGGGCGTTCTCGATGAACGGACGGTTGGCGTTCTGCGTCCACGAGATGTAGCCGACCCGGTGCAACGTGAGCCCGAAGTCGTCCGCCTTGCGGAAGGACGCCCCCTCACCGGGCACGACGAGACCCGCCGCGGCGATCGCCTCCAGGTACCGGCCCACCGCCTCCTCCGGGAGGTCCGCGGCCTTGGCGAGGTCCGCCGGGGTGAACGCGTCCGAGTTGCTGATGACCTCGATCACGCCGAGACTCTCGCCGATCTCAAGCAGGGCGGCCGCGCCCGCGATGTCCGGGGCCGGACCGCTCGCGGCGACCTCGTCGGCGAGGCTTCGACCGGCGGAAGCGTTCTGGGACACGGTGGTACTCCTTTTTGAGAGGTGTGTCGGATGGGACGCCCGACCGCGACGGTGGTCGCGGGGTGCGTCAGGACAGCTGTGAGCGGAGGTCCGCGACCGTCGGGTGGAGGTAGAGGACGCGTGCACCGAGTTCGACGCCGAACTCAACCTTGATCCGGCCGAGCAGGGCGGCCACCAGCAGGGAGTAGCCGCCGAGGGCGAAGAAGTCGTCGTGGATGCCCACGGTCTCGACGTCGAGCAGTTCGCCCCAGATCTCGGCCAGCGCCTCCTCCAGCTCGTCGCGGGGCGCGGTGTACGCGCTCGCCAGCGCGCGCGGCTGGCGCTGCGGGAGCGGCAGGGCCGCGTAGTCGACCTTGCCGTTGCGGTTCAGCGGGATGCTCTCGCGCACCACGACGGCCGCGGGGACGTGGTGGCGCGGAAGGCGTTCCGCCAGTCGGGCCCGGACCTGTGCGGCGAAGTCCCGGTCGGCGCCGGGGACGGCCGGCACCACGAAGGCCACCAGCCGGTTGGTGCCCAGGGAGTCGGGTTGCACCGCCACCGCCGCCCGGAAGACCTCGGGCAGCCGGCCGAGGGCCTCCTCCACCTGCTGCGGCTCCACCCGGAAGCCGCGGACCTTCACCTGCCGGTCGACCCGTCCGCCGAACTCGTACGCGCCGTCCGGCCTCAGGCGGGCGACGTCGCCCGTGCGGTACATCCGCGCCCCCGGCGCGGGGTCGCCCACGGCGGCGACGAAGCGCTCGGCGGTACGGCGCGGGTCCCCCAGGTAGCCCCGGGCGAGTCCCTCGCCGGTGGCGTAGAGCTCGCCCCACTCGCCGTCGGGCACCGGGCGCAGCCGGTCGTCCAGCAACAGCACGCCGGTACCGGTCACGGCCGCTCCGATCGGCACGGTGTCGCCCTCGGGCGGCGCCGTGCTGGTCCAGCAGGTCGTGAAGGAGGTGTTCTCGGTCGGCCCGTAGCCGTTGGTGAACAGCAGGTGCGGGTGCTTGCCGAGCAGCACGCGGACCGCCTCGGGCGAGGCGGCCTCACCGCCGGTCAGCACGTGGCGCACGGCGGCGAAGGCGTCCGGCTGCTCCGCGACCATGCGGTGGAGGAGTCCGGTGGCCAGCAGCAGTACCGAGATCCGGTGCCCGGTCACCGAGGCGGCCAGCTCGGCCAGGTCGAGCGGCCGGGCACGGTGGACCACCAGGTGGGCACCGCTCAGCAGCGCGCCCCAGATCTCGACGGTGGAGGCGTCGAAGGCGATCGGTGCGACCTGGAGCAGGACGTCCTGCGGAGTCACCCGGACCCAGTTGGGGTCGTCGAACAGCCGCAGGACACCGCGGTGCGGCACCGCGACGCCCTTGGGCCGCCCGGTGGTCCCGGACGTGAAGCTGACGTAGGCCAGTGCGTCGGTGCCGACCCGCGGCAGGGCGCGGGGCCCGGCCGCGGCGGGGGGCCCGGCCGGATCGACGACCGCGATCCCCCCGGGCGGCTCCGGGCCGCGCGCGGAGGCCACCAGCAGGCGGCTGGAGCAGATCTCCAGCACCTCCTCGTGCCGCGCCGCGGGATCGCCGGGATCGAGTGCGAGGTAGGCACAGCCCGCCTTCAGGATCGCCAGCAGCGCCACCACGAGGTCCACGGACGGCGCGAGCAGCACCGCGACGACGTCGCCCGGGGCCGCCCCGTGGGCGACCAGCGCGCCGGCGAGCGCGTCGGACCGTTCGTCCAGCTCGCGGTAGGTCACCGACGATCCGTCACAACTGACGGCCGGGGCCTCGGGTCGGGAGCGCGCGTGCGCGGCGACCGCCCGGTGGACCGTGGTCGGTATCGTCGCGGGTCGCCCCTGGTCGGCCGTCATGATCGCGCGATGCGTTGCTCGACGAACGCGATGATCCCCGCCAGGTCGGTGTACGGGTCGATCTCCGACGCCTTGATCCGGACGCCGAACTCCCGCTGGACGACCCGGAGCAGCTCGACCGTGTGGAGCGAGTCGAGATCCATGTCCACCAACGGGACCGTCAGGTCGAGGGGAGGCTCGGCGAGCTCCTCCTCCACCAGCCACTGCTCGATGAAATCCCGCACCAGCCCGGCCGAGGGGGCGTCGGTCGTCATCACACACTCCAAAGGTGGGGGGTCGGTCGGGGTCAGTCGGTTTCCATGGCGGCGATCAGGCTCTTCGGCCTCATGTCCGTCCAGTGCGCCTCGATGAAGTCGAGGCAGGTCTGCCGGTCGGCCTGTGGGTGGGCGGTGTCCCAGCCCGCGGGCACCTCGGCGAAGGACGGCCAGAGCGAGTACTGGCCCTCGTGGTTCACCAGCACGAGGAAGGTGCCGTCCGTGTCGTCGAAAGGGTTGCTCATGCTTCTCTCCTCTTCGTGGTAGCAGGCGGGCCCGGGCAGGCGGAGCGGCGTCGGGACCGGCGGGAACGCCGGCCGGTCGGCAGGGTTCCGCCCGGGGACCGGGGGGGTGGAATCACGCTGCGGAGGGGACCGGGGGGTGGGATCACGCTGCGGAATCGGGCTCGAAGGCGAGCCTCAGCCGTCGCAGGCCTTCCTCGATCCCGCTCGGCGGATGTGTCGGGAAGGACAGTCGCAGGGCTCTCCGGTCCGCGGGACCGCAGAAGAAGGGCGTTCCCGGAACGAAGGCGACGCCGTGGCCGACCGCCCGGTTCAGCACGTCGGCCGTGTCGTGGCCGTCCGGCAGTCGGACCCAGACGAACATACCACCGGCGGGCCGGTTGTAGGTGGAGCCGGCGGGCAGGCACCGCGCCAGTCCGCGCAGCAGTGTGTCCCGGCGCTCCCGGTAGGCGTCGCGGACCCGTCCGAGGTGGCCGTCGATGTCTCCCTCGGTCAGATAGGCGGCGGCCGCCGCCTGGTCGATCGTCGAGGAATGGACGTCGGTGGCGCCCTTGACCGCGACGCAGGCCCGGCGCAGACCGGCCGGCGCGCGCACCCATCCGAGCCGCAGGCCCGGTGCCATGCTCTTGGAGAGGCTGCCCAGGAGCACCGTGCGGTCCGCGGCCTCGGGGAGGGACGCGATGCACGGCTCGTCGTCGCCCTCGTAGCGCAGGTCCCGGTACGGATCGTCCTCCGCGATCCAGAATCCGTACCGCTCGGCGAGCCGGGCGACGGCGCGACGACGGCTGCCGGGCAGGGTCCGGCCGGTCGGGTTGTGGAAGGTCGGTACGAGGTAGAGCAGCTTCGGACGGTGGAGCCCGGCGGCCTCCTCCAGCGCGGCCGGATC
The DNA here is from genome assembly GCF_056437345.1 of Kitasatospora sp. NPDC042419. Classification (NCBI taxonomy): domain Bacteria; kingdom Bacillati; phylum Actinomycetota; class Actinomycetes; order Kitasatosporales; family Streptomycetaceae; genus Kitasatospora; species Kitasatospora sp. NPDC042419. The sequence goes on along the minus strand of NZ_JBWKAW010000016.1, from coordinate 134,189 downwards.
CACGCCCTCGCCGTCGCAGTGCACGGGCACCACGCGGGCGCCGGCGAGGGCGAAGCACTGCAGCGCGACGAGGTACGTCGGTTCCTCGACCAGGACCACGTCGCCCGGTAGCAGCAGCGCGGCGGCCGTCAGCGACAGCGCCTGCTGCGCACCTGTGGTGATCACCAGGTCGTCCGGCCCGGTGGGCATGCCCTGCCGTGAGAGGCGCTCCGCGACCGCCTGCCGAAGCAGCGGATCGCCTTCGGTGGTCGAGTACTGCAGCACCCGGCGCGGAGCCTCGAACGCGCGGGCGTAGGCCTGCGCGATGCCGTCCGTGTCGAACAGCTCGGGTGCCGGCATGCCCCCGGCGAACGAGATCAGGTCGGGTCGCGCGGTGTGCGAGAGGATCGCGCCGAGCGACGCCGCGACAGCGCCCACGGCCGCGATCCGGCCCGCGAGGGGGGCCGGTGACCGACGGTTCGTCACCTTTCCTCCCCGGTATGCACAGACGTCGCACCGGACATCCTCAGAATCTCCTCCGACCGCTGTCGAATTGGCCCATGAGTTCCGCCCCGGGCCCTTCGAGCACCGGCAGTACACGGGGCCGCGGCATTGCGCGGGCCACCGCCTCGGGCATTTCCCGCAACGCGTAGAAGCGTCGCAGCCACCGGTCTCCGCCGTCGTAGTGCGGGGCGAATGCGGAACGACCGTGCAGCACCGTGCGATTGTCGATGACGACCAGATCTCCCGCACTCACGTCGACTTCCCGGCCGACTTCGCGAAGGGCCTCGGCAAGGGCCGACAGCGCGGATTCCGCGGCCTCCCCGACAGCCTTCGTGTTGTGCGCGTTATAACGCAGACCGGGCCGGAATTCGTCACCGAACAGTACGGGGTGCCGGATTCTCGGCCGCTCGGATCCGGCACCCCACGCGAAGGAAGTCGGCTGAAGACTGTAGTAGTTCGGCTTGAAGAGCTCGGCGATGCGGTGCTCCGCCAGCAGCGGCAGCGCGTGCCGTACGGAGGAGACCCGGAGCCGGCCCTCGCCCGCGCGGTCCTGCCGCAGGCACAGGAGCCCGAGATAGTCCGGCCGGAGCGGATGGTGGACATTCTCCGTATGGAAGTCGAAATCCACCGACCCGCTGTTCTCGATGCGCTTCTCCTCACCGCGGACCGGGTACACGTCGTGGACGAGCATCCCGTCCTTCTCGTCCGCGTAGCCCATCAGCCTGCCGAGCGAGTCCGCCACCAGCAGCAACAGGCCGTCTGTCCAATGCCCCTCCAGGACGGCCGAGTTGCGCTCGACCGGGGTGGGCGGAAGCCGCAGCGACGCCTCGTCGGCGATGCCCCGGAAGGCCACCAGTCCGGTGTCCCCGCCCGGGGACGCGAGGTGTCCCACCCCCTGCCGCACGGCCTCCGGCAGTTCCGCGAGCAACCCGTCCAGTCCACCGTCCGGCCTCGGCAGTCGTGGCGCCGCCACGGCCGCCAGTTCGCGCAGCACGCGGCGGGACGTGGAATCGATGAAGACGTCTAACATGTCTGGCGAAGAAGACAAGCCAATTCTCCTAGCATGTTCCTCATTCCGCGCCCGATACCGGACACCGACGGTGTCTCATACCGATGAGCGCCGGACGAATCCGGGAAATGGGACCCCGCCGCAACGGGCAGCCATGATGCGAAGTGCGCTTCAACAGGGCGGGGTTCGACGACTTCCACCCGACCGCAGGGACAAGCAGGGTCGTGGACGCAACAGCGCGCACGAATCCGGTCTCCACCCACCCCCGCGCCCGGCGTCTCCCCCTTCCATCCACCCGCCCCGGTTGTCCAGTCGGCGGAGACGCTCCGTAGACACTTTAGACCGAGCCTCCCAGCCTGAATAGGGGGTTTCCCGACCCGATCGCGTCAGGTACGCTCCAACACGGCCACGACCCAGAGTCTCACAACAGTCCGCCATGAACGCGCAGTTGAGACCGTCTGGCCTGACCAGCGGACTTACCCGATGCGGGATTGCACCCACGAGTTCAGCCGTTCGTCCGCGGTCGCTTCGCCCGGAACAAGGGCGGCCATCGACCTCCGGAACGTGAACTAATCGTCACGCTGAGTTGATACATGGGGGAGTTTGATGGATCTCGCAGCCGCGCTGCGCGTCACCGACTTCGAGCGGGCCGCCGAACTCGTACTGAACGGACCGACGTCCGCGTACGTCAACGGAGGAGCCGGCGAGCACCACACGATCGCGCACAACCGCGCCGCGTTCGACGCGGTGTGGCTGCGGCCGCGGATGTTCGCCGACGGCTGCGGAGAACCGGACACCGGGGTGACGCTCTTCGGCCGGACCTTCTCCTCGCCCCTCGTGCTCGCCCCGACCAGTCCGCAGCGGCTGCTCCACGAGGACGCCGAACTGGCGGTGGCCCGGGCGGCGCAGGAGACCGGCACCCTGTCGATCGTGAGCACCGACAGCCACTACCCCTTTCCACAGATCGCCGCCACCGGGGACGGCTGCTGGTTCCAGCTCTACGCCTACGAGAACCGGGACCGGATCGCCGAGACCGTCGCCATGGCCGAGGCGGCCGGCGCCGCGGCGCTGGTCGTCACGGCGGACGCGCACTACCCGGCCCGCCGGGTGTCGGCCGAGCGCGCCGGCTTCCGCACCCCGCCCGAGGTCGACTTCGGCACACTGCGGCAGCTGGGCGTCCTGCGGGGCGACATCCCGGCCTCGGCCCGCATCGAGCGCCATCCGGTCGACTGGGACGACCTCGCGTGGATCCGCGGGCGCACCGACCTGCCGCTCGTCGCCAAGGGCGTCCTGCGGGCGGACGACGCGCGGCGCTGCTCGGACCTCGGCCTGGACGGGATCATCGTCTCCAACCACGGCGGGCGCCAACTCGACGGCGCCGTACCGAGCCTGGTGGCCCTCGCGGAGGTGATCGCAGACGTCGGGGACACCTGCGCGGTCCTGGTCGACGGTGGCGTGCGGTCCGGCACGGACATCGCGAAGGCCCTCGCGCTGGGTGCACGGGCGGCCTGCGTGGGACGGCCCTACCTCTGGGGACTCGCCGTGGCGGGCCAGGCCGGCGTGACCGCCGTGATCAATCTCCTGAAACGGGAGCTGACCGACGCGCTACGCCAGTTGGGCGTCGCACGAGTGGCCGACCTGAACTCCTCCTTCATCACCGGTGCGGCGGGCCAGCGGCCCTTCCGGTAGCCGTCCGGCCCGCTCGGGCGCGCACCGGACGCGACATCAGGACACCGTCACGCGACATCAGGACACCATCATCCGAAGGGCAGTACGTTGATCCATTTCTCCCGAGGAATCCCGCCCCGCGAGGCGATCCCCGCCGCGGCCGTCGCCCGACTGACCGGGCGGATCCTCGACACCGAGGCAGACCGGCTGTTCCAGTACCCGCCGATCGGCAAGTACGCCGGCGACGCCGACCTGCGGCGGGAACTCGCGGCGTTCCACGCCACCGAGGCCGAGCGGATCTTCGTGACCAACGGCTCGCTCCAGGCACTCGACCTGCTGACGGCGCACCTGGTGAAGCCCGGCGACGTGGTCTACGTGGAAGCGCCGACCTACGACCGCGCGGTGCAGATCTTCGAACGGCACGGGGCCAAGGTCGTGGGCGTGCCGCTGGAGCACGACGGGCTCGACGTGACCGCGCTCGGCGAACTCGTGGCGACCGACGCCCCGGCCTTCGTCTACACCATCCCCGACTTCCAGAACCCCAGCGGCGTCACGATGAACGAGGCCAAGCGCCGCGCGCTGGTGGGCCTCGCGGCCGAGCACCGGTTCACCGTGATCGAGGACATCCCCTACCGCGAACTGCGCTACACGGGGACGGCACCCGCGTCGCTCGCCGAACTCGACCGGGACAACCGGGTGATCACGGTCGGCTCGCTCAGCAAGGTGCTCAGCCCCGGGCTGCGGATCGGCTACGTCATCGCCGACCCGGACCTCGTCACCGAGCTCGCGGGCCGGGCCGAGGGCGTCTACCTGTCCCCGTCCCCGCTCAGCCAGGCCATCGGCGCCGGCTGCCTGGCCGAGGGGCTCGTGCGGAGCAACGTCGCCGAGCTGCGCCGGCTCATGGCGCCCCGGCTGTCCGCAGCCGTCGACGCCGTCCGCGAGCGGCTCGGGGAGGTCCTGGTCGCCGTGCCCGAGGGCGGCTACTACCTGACCGTCCACCTGCCGGTCGCCACCGACGAGGCCGCCTTCCTCGCCGCCGCCCGGGAGGCCGGCGTGGTGCTGACCCGCGGCTCGGCGTTCTACCCCGACGGCTCCGCGCCCCCGCAGGGCACCGTGTTCCTCCGACTGCCCTTCCAGGCGATGGCGCCGGAGGAGTTCGCCGAAGGCATCGGCCGGCTCGCCGCGCTCGCCCCCCGGCGGGCCTGAGCCGCCCCCACTTCGTCGACGGGTCGGAGGAAACGGTATGCAACCGTCCACAGCGTCTCCCTGGTTTCCGGTGCCGCCCTTGAACGGCAGGCCCGAACTGCGCCTGTTCTGCCTCCACCACGCGGGGGCGGGAGCGTCGTCCTACCGTGACTGGCCCCGGCTCATCGGTCCTCGGATCGAGGTCGTCCCGGTCCAACTCCCCGGGCGCGAAGGACGGTTCACCGAGCCGACGGAGCGCTCGCTCGGGCGACTGGCCGAGCGCCTGGTGGAGCCGCTGCTCGACCGGGCCGGCGACGTCCCCTTCGCCCTGTTCGGGCACAGCATGGGGGCCGTCCTGGCCTACGAGCTGAGCCACCGCCTGACGCGGGCGCGACGGCCGCCGGTCCACCTGGCCGTGTCGGCCTACGCTCCCCCGCACGTCCGCGTGCCCACCCATGTCCACACCCTCCCCGACGAGGAGTTCGTGGCACACGTCGTCAGCCTGGAGGGCACCGTTCCCGCCGTGCTGGAGAACCCCCAGGTGCTGGAGCTGCTCCTGCCCGTCCTCCGCGACGACTTCGCCGCGTGCGACACCTACGAGTACACCGAGCGCGGCCCGCTCCGGATCCCGCTGACCGCGTTCGGCGGCGACCGCGACCCGGGCGTGAGCGTGGCGACACTGGAACGGTGGGCCGACCTCACGAGCGGCCCGACCGGGACGGAGGTCTTCCCCGGCGGGCACTTCTACCTGACGGACCGGCTCGAAGCCGTCCTGGACACCCTGACCGACAGGCTCGGCATCCCCCGGGGGTGAGCCGCGGGCGGGTGCGCGGGGCACGGGTGGTCCGGCCCCGGACTTCCGCATGCTCTTCCGATCGACCATCACGACATCCGCGATGCCTGGAACTTGGAGTAGTCGAGCAATGGCGCCAACGCAGAGTCTTCCCCTGACCGCCCCGCAGATGGAGTTCTGGCTGGCCCAGCAGCTCGATCCGGCCAACCCCGGTTTCACCATCGGAAGCTGCTTCGAGATCTCGGGCCCGATCGACCAGGGCCTCTTCACCGGCGCCCTTCGCCGGGTCATGGAGGAGGCGGAAGCGCTCAGGGTGCGGATCGTCGCCGGCCCGGACGGTCCGCGCCAGCACGTGGTCCCCCTCGGGGACTGGCAGCCCTTCGTCGTCGACGCGAGGAGCGAACCGGACCCGGAGGGGTACGCGAACGCCTGGATGACCGCAGACCTGGACCGCCCGACCGACCTGGAGCGGGACGCCCTCTTCGGCCACGCCCTGATCCAGGTGGCCCCGGAGCGCTTCCTGTGGTTCCAGCGCGCCCACCACGTGGCCAACGACGGCTGCGGCCTGGCCCTGGTCGCCCGGCGGGTGGCCGAGGTGTACACCGCCCTCGCCGACGGCCTGCCTGTGCCGACGACCTCGTTCCGGCCCCTCGGCGAGCTGGTCGCCGCCGACCGGGCCTACCGGGAGTCCCCGGAGCACGAGCAGGACCGCGCCCACTGGCAGGAGCTGCTCCCCACCCTGCCCGACCCCACCAGCGTGGTGCCCGGGGCCGCCAAGGCCCTGCCGCGGGCCCTGGTCCACCGCGGGACGCTGTCCCGGCAGCACAGCACCCGGCTGCTCGAACTCGCCAGGTCACTGCGGACGAGTTGGCCCACCCTCGTCACCGCCGCCGTCGCCGCCTACGTCGGCGGCGTCAGCGGGCAGCAGGACGTCCTGCTCGGGTGCAACGTGACCGCCCGCCTCGGCGCCGCCGCCCGCAGCACCCCCGGGCAGCACGCCAACCTGATCCCGATCGGCCTGCCCGCGAGTCCGTGGACCAGCCTGGCGGACCTCGTCCGGCAGGCCGGCGAACGGCTGCGGGACGGGCTCGCGGCGCAGCGCTACCGCAGTGAGGACATGCGGCGCGACCTGAAGGCCGGTCCCGACGCGCAGGTCTTCGGGTGGCGGGTCAACATCATGCCGTTCGATTTCGCCGTCACCTTCGCCGGCCACCGCGCCGAGATGCGCACCCTCTCCACCGGCCCGGTGGAGGACCTCATCGTGAACGTCTACGACCGGACCGGAACGGACGGGCTGCAGATCGACCTGGAGGCCAATCCGGCACGCTACTCGCCGGAGGAACTCGCCGCACAGCACGCCCGCGTGCTCAACGTGCTCCGCAGGCTGGCCGAGACGTCCGACCCGGGGCTGCCGCTCGCGGCCCTCCCCCTCGCCACCGCGCCCGAAGTGGCCCGGGTCCTCGAACCCGCGTGGAACTCCTCCCGGTACCCGGTGGGGGACGAGACCCTTCCGGAACTCTTCGAGGCACAGGTCGCCCGCACCCCGGACGCACCGGCGGTCACCGCCGGGGACGTGGTCCTGAGCTACGCGGAACTGAACGCCAGGGTCAACCGGCTCGCCCACCTGCTGCTCGACCGCGGGGTCGGGCTCGACGACCTGGTCGCGGTCGCCGTCCCCCGCTCCCCGGAGATGATCATCGCGGTGCTCGCGGTCCTCAAGGCCGGAGCCGGCTACCTCCCGGTCGATCTGGACTACCCCGCCGAACGCATCGCGCTCACCCTGGAGGACGCCGAGGCCGTCCTGCTGCTGACCACGGCCGATGCGGTCGCCGTGCTGCCGCAGGGCCTGCGCCTCCCGCTCGTGCTCCTCGACGACGACGCCACCGTCAAGGAGCTCTCGGGCCGCAGCGACCGCGACCCCACCGCCGCCGACCGGGGCGGGGTCCTCACCCAGTCGAACCTCGCGTACGTCATCTACACCTCCGGCTCCACGGGCCGTCCCAAGGGCGTGCTGGTCGAGCACCGCTCGGTGGTCAACTACGCCGTACGCGGCGTCCGGGCCTACCCGGCGCTCCGGGAGGAGGCGCTGCTGCACTCCCCCATCGCCTTCGACCTGACCGTCACGGCCCTCTACGGCGTACTCTGCGCCGGCGGCTGCCTGCGCCTGTACGACCTGGAGGACTACGCCTCGACGGACGACCCGCGCGGCCGGTACTCCTTCCTCAAGGCGACGCCCAGCCACCTCGCGATGCTCACCTCGCTCCCCGAGCACTGCGCGCCGACCCGGGAGGCCGTCGTCGGCGGCGAGCCGCTGATGGGCGAGGTCCTCGCGCAGTGGCGCCGACTCAACCCGGGCGTCAGCGTCATCAACCACTACGGGCCGACCGAGACCACCTGCGGCTGCGTGGACCTGCGCATCGACCCCGGGGACGAGATCCCGCCGGGGATCCTGCCGATCGGCCGGCCGTTCGCCAACACCCAGCTCTGGGTCCTCGACTCCGCCCTCCGCCCGGTGCCGGTCGGCGCGACCGGCGAGCTGTACGTCTCCGGGAACGGTCTGGCCCGCGGCTACCTGAACCGCCCGGACCTCACCTCCGAGCGGTTCGTCGCGAACCCGTTCGGCCGGCCCGGCTCCCGGATGTACCGCACCGGCGACGTCGTGCGCTGGCGCGAGGACGGGCAGCTGGACATCATCGGACGGGTCGACCACCAGGTGAAGATCCGCGGCTTCCGGATCGAGCTGGGCGAGGTGGACGCCGCCGTGGGACAGCACCCGGGCGTGGTGCGCACCGCCGCCCTGGTGCGCGAGGACGTTCCCGGGGACAAGCGCCTGGTCTCGTACGTGGTCTGCGCGACGGCCGACCACGTCGGCGCCGCCGACCTGCGGGAGTACCTCGGCCGCCGCCTGCCGCCGTACATGGTGCCCTCGGCCTTCGTCTTCCTGGACGAGCTGCCGCTCACGCCCAACGGCAAGCTCGACCGGCGTGCGCTGCCCGCCCCCGTGCTGAGCGGCAGGCAGGACGGCCGCGCCCACCGCAACCCGCGCGAGAAGCTCCTGTGCGAGCTCTATGCCGAGGTGCTGGGCGTCACCCACGTCACCGCCGACGACAGCTTCTTCGACCTCGGCGGGCACTCGCTGTCCGCCGTCCGCCTGCTCAGCCGCATCCGGCGGGAGACCGGCGTCGACCTCCCGCTGCGCAGCCTCTTCGAGGCGCCGACGGTGTCCGCGCTCGCCGCCGTGCTCACCGGGACCGAGACCGGGCGCCCGCCGGTCGTCCGGCGCAAGCGCCCGGCGGCGGTCCCGGTGTCGCCGGCGCAGAGCCGGCTCTGGCTGCTCGACCACCTGAAGGTCCCCGGCGCGGTCTACAACATCCCGTTGTCCGTGCCCCTGCACGGCCCGCTGGACCGGACCGTGCTGCGTCTGGCGTTCGCCGACGTCGTCGAACGCCACGAGACGCTCAGGACCCTCTTCGTCAAGGGGGCCGACGGGACCGTCGTCCAGCGGATCCTCGAACCCGTCGACGCCCGCATGGAGTTCGACGTCGTCCAGGCCACGGAGGAGAGCGTGGCCGGGCTCTCCCGCGCGTTCGCCCGCAGGACCTTCGACCTGGAGCGGGAGCTGCCCATCCGGGCCGTGCTGTTCGGGATCGGCCCGGAGCACCACGTCATGGTCGTCGTCATCCACCACATCGTCGGCGACGGCTGGTCGTTCGCCCCCTTCGCCCGCGACCTGGAGACCGCCTACGCGGCCCGCGGTCGCGGTACCTCGCCGCAGTGGGCGCCGCTGCCGGTGCAGTACGCCGACTACACGCTGTGGCAGCAGGAGCTGCTCGACGAGAACCGCCCCGGCGGCGTCTTCGAACAACAGCTCTCCTACTGGTCGGAGGCCTTGAGGGACCTGCCCGACCAGCTGGACCTGCCGACCGACCGGCCGCGTCCGGCCGTGCCGAGCTACGCGGGCGGCACCGTCCCGTTCACCCTGGACGAGGACCTGCACCAGCGGCTCGCCGCGCTGGCCGGCGACGCGGGCGCGACCCTGTTCATGGTCCTCCAGGCCGGCCTGGCCGCGCTCTACAGCCGGCTCGGCGCCGGCGAGGACATCCCGATCGCCACCGGTGTGGCCGGCCGGGTCGACGACGCGCTCGTGGACCTCATCGGGTTCTTCATCAACACCCTGGTGCTACGGACGGACGTCTCCGCCGACCCGTCGTTCCGCGAGCTGATCGGACGGGTGAAGGACACGGACCTCGCCGCGTTCGCGCACCAGGACCTCCCCTTCGACCGCCTGGTCGAGGCGATCAACCCGGAACGCTCCCTGGCGCGGCACCCGCTGTTCCAGACGCTGCTCATGCTGCGCAACACCCCGAGGTCCGACCTCCGGCTGCGGCTGCCCGGCCTGACCGCCGACGGGGTCGAGATCCCCGCCGGCTACTCGAAGTTCGACCTGACCTTCAACCTCCACGAGACCCGGGCGTCCGACGGCCGCTGCCTGGGCATCGAGGGGTTCGTCGAGTACAGCACCGACCTGTTCGACCGGGCCACCGCCGAGCAGCTCGCCGCCCGTCTGGTGCAGGTCCTCGAAGCCGCCGCGGCCGACCCGGACCGCCGGGTCGGCGAGATCGACGTCCTGCTGGAGGACGACCGGCAGCGCGTCCTCGTCGACTGGGCCGGGGCCGCGGCCGAGGTGCCGGCCCTGACCATGCCCGAGCTGTTCGAGTCCCAGGCCGCCCGGACCCCCGACGCCGCGGCGCTGGCCATGGGAACCGTCGAGCTGACCTACGCGCAACTGAACGAGGAGGCCAACCGGTTGGCGCGGCTGCTGGTCGGCCGCGGGGTCGGACCGGAGCAGCTCGTCGCCGTCGCGCTGCCCCGCTCCCCGGAGATGGTCGTCTCCGTCCTCGCGGTGCTCAAGACCGGCGCCGCCTACCTTCCGGTCGACCTGGACTACCCGCGCGAACGCATCGCCGTCATGCTCGACGACGCCCGGCCGCGGCTGGTCCTCACCCGCTCCGAGCTGGCCGACCGCCTTCCCGGGGACGCCCGCCCGCAGGTGCTGGTGGACGACGACGCACTGGCGCGGGCCCGCGGCGCCGCGCCTGCCCACAACCTCTCCGACCGGGACCGGACCGCGCCGCTCAGCCGCGACGGCGCGGCCTGCGTGCTGTTCACCTCGGGTTCGACCGGGCGGCCCAAGGGGGCGGTGCTCACCCACAGCGGCATCGGCAGCCTGGTCGAGGCGCAGCCGGAGGTCTTCGGTGCCGGGGTCGGCAGCCGCGTCCTGCAGCTGGGTTCGCCCAGCTTCGACGCCTTCCTGCTCGAATTCTGCATGGCCCTGTTCTCCGGCGCGTGCCTGGTCCTGGCGGACCCGCAGGACCTGGTGCCGGGCGATCCGCTGCGCCGGCTGGTCGCGGCCCAGCGGGTGACGCACCTGGCCATGCCGCCGTCCGCCCTCTCCGCCGTGCCGGCCGACGGCCTGCCGTCCGGCATCACCCTGACCGTCGCCGGAGAGGCCGTCACCGGGGCGATGGTCCGCCAGTGGTCGCCCGGCCGGCGGATGGTGAACCTGTACGGCCCCACCGAGACGACGGTGTACGTCACCTGGTGCGGGCCGCTGTCGGGCGACACGGCGCCCCCGATCGGGACGCCACTGGTCAACTCGCGGCTGTACGTGCTCGACGCGCGGCTCCGCCCGGTGCCCCCGAACGTGGTGGGCGAGCTCTACATCCACTCCGACGGCATCGCCCGGGGCTACCTGAACAGGCCTGGCCTGACCGCCGAACGGTTCGTCGCCGACCCCTTCGCGGTTCCCGGCTCGCGGATGTACCGCACCGGCGACCTCGTGCGGTGGCGCGCCGACGGCCGGTTGGAGTTCGTCGGACGTGCCGACCACCAGGTCAAGGTGCGCGGCTTCCGCATCGAGCTGGGCGAGGTGGAGGCCGCGCTGACCCGGCACCCGCGGGTGCGACAGGCCGTGGCACTGGTCGAACGGACCGCGGACGGGGACCGCAGGCTGGTCGTCCACGCCCTGCGGGCGCCCGGTCAGGACGTCCGGGCGGCGGACCTGCGCGAGCACCTGCGCTCCGTCCTGCCGCCGTACATGGTGCCGGCCGGCATCCAGGTGCTGGACGCGCTTCCGCTGTCGCCCAACGGCAAGGTCGACCGGGCCGCGCTGCCCGCCTTCGCGGACGAGTCGGCCCCGCCCACCGGACGGGCCCCGCGGACCCGCACCGAGCAGCTGATCGCCGCGATCTGGGCCGAGGTGCTCGGCGTCCCCCGGGTCTCGGCCACGGACAGCTTCTTCACCCTCGGCGGACACTCGCTGCTGGCCAACCGCACCGTCCTGCGGATGGGCGAGCAGTTCGGCTTCGAGGTCCCGATCCGGCTGCTGTTCGAGGCGCCGACCGTTGAGGGGCTGGCGGCGGCGGTCGCCGACCTGGCGCTGGCGAAGGCCATGGAGGCCGCCGCCGGGGCGAGCGGCGGCGAAGGCGGTCGGGCATGACGGGCTCGACGGAGCGCCTCGTCGCCGAACTGGCCGCCTCCGTCCTGGGCGTCGCGCCACTGACGCCCGACGACGACTTCCTCGCGCGCGGCGGCACCGAGCACGTCGAGGCGCTCGCGGCCCGGTTGTCCGCCGTGGTGGGCTTCGACGTTCCCGGCGGGCCGCTGCGCGAGGCCCGCACAGTGGCGGCGATGGCCGCCGTCATCGGTGACCTCGTGATCTCCAGGGCCGCCGGGAACGCCGCCGCGGCGGCGGGGCCCGGTCCCGCCGCCGCACCGCGGCAGGACGACGGGACCCGCGTGGCCGACCGGGCGGACCGCACCCGCGGGCTGGTGCTGTCCTCCACGCAGCGCCGGCTGTGGTTCCTGGAGCAGCTCAGTCCCGGACGCGCGGACTACAACGTCTCGCTCGCCCTTCGGATCCGCGGCCGGCTCGACGTGCCGGCGCTGGAGGCCGCCCTGCGCGCCCTGGTCGAACGGCACGAGTCGCTGCGCACCGGCTTCACCGTCGCCGGGCAGGAGCCGCGCCAGCTGGTGCACGAATCGGCCGAACTCGCCCTGACGCGCGTCGACCTCACGGCACCGGGGGAAACGGCCGCCGACGAGCGCTGCCGCGCCCTGCTGCGGGAGGAGGCCCTGGAACCGTTCGAGCTGTCCCGGCCCCCCTTGCTGAGGGCGCTGCTCGTCACCCGGGCCGCCGACGACCAGGTCCTCGCCCTGACGCTCCACCATGCCGTCGCGGACGGGCTGTCGTGCGAGATCCTCGCCCGCGAGTTGAGCCTGCTGTACGCGGCCCGGATCACGGGCCGCTCCCCGGCCCTCCCGGACCTGCCGCTGCAGTACGCGGACTTCGCGCTCCGGCAGGCGGAGTGGCTGGGCACCGGGGCGGCCCGGCGCCAGTTGGAGTACTGGCGCTCCGCGGTGGGCGGCCTGGAGACGCTCCACCTGCCGCTGGGCCGGCCCCGCCCCACCAGGCCGACCGGCCGCGGATCCTCGGTCGGGTTCCGGCTGGACCCGGCGACCGAGGCCGCCGTGCGGGACATCGCGCGGCGCAACCGCTCCACGCTGTTCATGACCCTGCTGGCCGTCTTCGCCGTGGTGCTGCGCGGCCACACCGGGCGGGACGACATCGCGGTCGGCACCCCGGTCGCCGGCCGTACCCGGATGGACACCGAGGGCGTCGTCGGCTGCTTCGTCAACACGATCGTCCTGCGCACCGACCTCGGCGGCAATCCGTCCTTCACCACGCTGCTCGGCAGGGTCCGCGAGACCGTCCTCGCGGCGCACGAACACCAGGACCTGCCGTTCGACGACCTCGTGAACGACCTCAACCCGGAGCGGGACCCGGGCGCCAACCCGCTCTTCGCGGTGAGTTTCGCCGTGCGGGACGCCCGCGGCCTGGCGCTGTCGTTCCCGGGCGCCGAGGTCGAGCTTCTCCCACAGGACGCGCACGCCTCCAAGTTCGACCTGACGCTGAACGCCGACGAGTCGGCGGAGGGGCTCGACCTCAGGTTGCTCTACGCCACCGATCTGTTCCCCGCGGACCGGATCGAACGCCTGGCAGGCCATCTGCGGCACGTGCTCGGGCAGGTGGCGGCGGACCCGGGGATCCGGCTGCGGGACATCGACCTGATGGAGCCGGCGGAGCGGCGGCGCCTCGTCGAGGAGTGGAACGGCAGCGGCGAGGGCGCGTCCGACGGCACGCTGCACGGCCTGTTCGAGGAGCAGGTCCGCCGGACCCCGGACGCCACCGCCGTGGAGTGCGACGGTCGGGGCGTGACGTACGGCCGACTGAACGCCATGGCGGACGCGCTGGCCCGCCGGCTGCGCGCACTCGGTGTCGGCCCCGAGGTCCTGGTGCCCGTCTGCCTGGAACGCGGGGTCGGCCTGCTGGTGGCCCTGCTGGGCGTGCTCAAGGCCGGTGGCGCGTACGTGCCGCTCGATCCCGACGCGCCCGCCGCCCGCCAGCACACCGTCCTCGGCCGGCTCCCGGGGAAGCTGCTGATCGCGGACGCCTCCTTCCGGGCACCGGTCCCGGACGGTGTCGTCCGGCTCGACGTGGACGAGGTGGAGAAGCAGGGCCTTGAGCACGGACCCGGACAGGAGTCCGCCCCGGAGCGTCCGGTCGAGGTCTCCCGGCTCGGCGCCGCGTACGTGGTGTTCACCTCGGGCACGACGGGCGAACCGAAGGGCGTCCTGGTCCCGCACCGCGCGATCGTCGACTACGTGCGCCGCACCGGCGTGGCCTACCGGGCCCTCCCGCAGGGCGCCCTGCTGCACTCCGCCCTGGCCTTCGACCTGCCGCTCACCGGCCTGTGGGGGGTGCTGGCCCGTGGCGGCCGCGTGCTCCTGGGGGACGTCACGGACACCGGTCCCGGGCGGACGGGCCGGTTCGGCCTCCTCAAGGCGACTCCCAGCCATCTGCCGCTGCTGCTGGCCTCCGGCCGCGCTCCGTCGGACGAGCTGGTGCTGGGCGGCGAGGCCCTGACCGGCGAGGCCCTGTCGGCGTGGCGCGAGCACCACCCGGACGTCACGGTGATCAACAGCTACGGCCCGACCGAGACGACGGTGGCCTGCGCCGACCTGCGGATCGAACCGGGCGCCTCGCCGGGCGAGGGGCCCGTCCCGATCGGCCGACCCTTCGAGTACGCGCGGCTGTACGTGCTCGACGACTCGCTGCGCCCGGTTCCCACCGGCGCGGTGGGAGAGCTCCACATCGGCGGCAGCGCGCTGGCCCGCGGGTACCTCGGCCGCCCGGCCCTGACGTCCGAGCGTTTCGTGGCCGACCCCTTCGGTCCTCCCGGCGCGCGGATGTACCGCAGCGGCGACCTGGGACGCTGGCGCGACGACGGTCTCCTGGAGTGCCTGGGACGCGTCGACGACCAGGTGAAGGTCCGGGGTTTCCGGGTGGAGCTCGGGGAGGTGTCGGCCGCCCTGACCGCCTGCGCCGGGGTGGTCCAGGCCGTCGCGGTGGTCCGGGAGGACCGGCCCGGGGACCGCCGGATCGTGGGCTACGCGGTCGGTGACGGCTCGCAGGCGGACGCCGAGGGTCTGCGCCGCGCCGTCGCACACCGCCTGCCCGAGTACATGGTGCCCGCGGCGGTCGTCGTGCTGGACACGCTGCCGAGGACCGCCAACGGGAAGCTGGACCGGCGTGCGCTCCCCGCGCCGGTGTACGAGCTGAAGGGCGGCGCGCCGCGCACCGAGCTGGAACGGTCCCTGTGCGCCCTGTTCGAAGGGGTGCTGGACGTCGAGGGGGTCGGCGTCGACGACGACTTCTTCACCCTCGGCGGCCACTCGATCCTGGCGCTCCGACTGGCGAACAGGGTCCGGACCACCCTGGACCGCGAGCTTCCGCTGCACATGGTGTTCGAAGCCCGGACCGTGGCCGCACTGGCGGCGCGGCTCGGCGGCCCCGCGCCCGCGCGGCCGGCCCTGCGCCGGATGCGGCGTGAGGAGAAGACGTCGTGATCCCCCTCTCCTACGCACAGCGGCGGCAGTGGTTCCTCCACCGCCTGGAGCGCGACGGCGCGGTGTACAACATGCCGCTGGCCCTCCGCCTGTCCGGCCGGCTGGACCGGACCGCCCTGCGGGCCGCGCTCCAGGACGTCGTCCTGCGGCACGAGACGCTGCGCACGGTCTTCCCGGAGACCGACGGCGTGCCGCACCAGCACGTCCTGGCCCCGGAGGAGGCGACGGTCCGGCTCGCGGTGACGGAGACCTCCCGGGCCGGCCTGGCCGCCGCCGTCGGCCGGGAGGTCCGGCACGGCTTCGACCTGTCCCGCGAGCTCCCGCTGCGCGCCGCCCTGTTCGCGCTCGGCGAGGACGAGCACGTCCTGCTGCTGGTGCTCCACCACATCGCCTGCGACGGCTGGTCCATGGCGCCGCTGTCCCGGGACCTCGCCACCGCCTACCGCGCGCGTCGCAGCGGACGGGGCGCACCGGACTGGGACGAGCTCCCCGTCCAGTACGCCGACTACACACTGTGGCAGCAGGAGGTACTGGGCAGCGAGCGCGACCCCGGGAGCGTCCTCGGCCTGCAGACCGCCTACTGGCGCGAGCGCCTGGACGGCCTGCCCGACCGTCTGGCGCTGCCCACGGACCGGCCCCGACCCGCCCGGCAGAGCTTCCGGGGCGGCAGGGTGCCCGTGCGACTCGGCGCCGATCTGCACCGGCGGATCGTCCGCCTGGCCCACGAGGAGCGGGCCAGCGCCTTCATGGTCGTGCACGCCGCCCTCGCGGCGGTCCTGACCAGGCTGGGAGCCGGCACCGACGTCCCCATCGGCTCGCCGGTGGCGGGACGCTCCGACGACGCCCTGAACGACCTGGTCGGGCTGTTCGTCAACACGCTCGTGCTGCGCGCGGACACCGGTGGCGACCCGTCGTTCCGGGAGCTGCTCCGACGGGTCCGGACCACGGACCTGGAGGCGATGGCCCACCAGGACGTACCGTTCGAGCACCTGGTCGAGGTCCTCAATCCGTCCCGGTCGACGGCACGGCACCCGCTGTTCCAGGTCATGCTGAGCTTCCGCAACAACGCGGCCGCCGAGTTCGCGCTGCCGGGGCTCGACACGGCCCCGGAGCGGTTCGAGGTTCCGACCGCCAAGTTCGACCTGCTGTTCAGCGTCGGGGACCGGTACACGGACGCGGGCGAGCCGGCCGGGCTGGACGGCGTCTGCGAGTACGCCCGCGACCTCTTCGACGAGGAGACGGCCGAGGCCCTGGTCGCACGGCTGGAGCGGTTCCTCCAAGCGGTGACCGCCGACCCGGACCAGCCGATCGGCCGACCCGACCTGCTCGCGCCGGCCGAGCGTGCGCGACTCCTGGGCTCCTGGAACGACACCCGGGCCGCCCTCCCCCGGGGTTCGGTCACGGACCGGTTCGAGCAGCAGGCCGCCCTGACCCCGGACGCAGCCGCCGTCGTGGCCGAGGGCGTCGAGCTGACCTACGCCGAACTGAACGCCCGGGCCAACCGGCTGGCCCGCACGCTGGTCGGCCGGGGTGCCGGCCCGGAGCGCACCGTCGCCGTGGTGATGCCCCGCTCGGCCGGGCTCGTGGTGGCGCTGCTCGCCGTGGCCAAGACGGGCGCGGCCTACGTCCCGGTCGATCCGGACCACCCGGCCGAGCGGATCGCCCACGTCCTCGGCAGTGCCCGGCCGGCGCTCGCGCTCACCACGGAGCGGACACGGGAGCTGCTGCCCGCCGGGACGGCCGCGGTCGTCCTCGCCCCGGACGGCGGACCCGCCGCGGACGGCTCCCCGGCGAACCTGTCCGACCGCGACCGCCTCGGCCCGTCGCTGCCCCAGCACCCGTTCTTCGTCGTCTTCACCTCGGGCTCGACCGGTCGGCCCAAGGGCGTCGTGATCACCGGCGGCGGCATGGCCAACCTGATGGGCTGGCACCACGCCACCGGGTCGGGGCAGGGCGTGGTCTCCGCCCACCTGACCACGATCGGCTTCGACGTCGCCTCCCAGGAGATCTTCGCCGCGCTGCTGTCGGGCCGCACCCTCGCCGTCCCCCGCGAGGACGTACGCCGCGACCCGGTCGCCCTGGTGCACTGGCTCGACCGGCTCCGGGTGAACGAGATCCACGTGCCGAACCTGGTGCTGGAGGCCGTGGCCGAAGCGGCCGCCGCCGAGGGCCTGGACCTGCCCCGGCTGCGGACCGTCGCCCAGGCCGGCGAGGCCCTCGCCGTGCACGGACCCGTGCGCGACTTCTTCGCCAAGGTCCCCGGACGGGTGCTGCGCAACCACTACGGCCCCGCCGAGGCCACGGTCGTCGTCACCGCACAGGCACTCGACGGGGATCCGCGGCACTGGCCGCTCTCCCCTCCCATCGGGCGCCCGGTGCCCAACACCCGCGGCCACGTCCTGGACGAGGCGCTGCGGCCGGTGCCCGTCGGCGTCGTGGGCGAGCTGTACCTCGCCGGGGCGCAGCTGGGGCGCGGGTACCTGAACCGTGCGGCGCAGACCGCCGAGCGCTTCGTCGCCGATCCCTTCGGCGGGCCGGGCGAGCGCATGTACCGGACCGGCGACCTCGTCCGTTGGCGGGCGGACGGCTGCTTGGAGTACCGGGGCCGGGCCGACTTCCAGGTGAAGCTGCGGGGAATCCGCATCGAACCGGGCGAGATCGAGGCCGCGCTGCGCGCGTGCGCCCCGGTCGCCCAGGCCGTCGTCGTGGCCGGGCCGGACGCCCGGGGCGGGAAGCGGCTGGTGGCCTTCGTCGTCCCCGAGGCGGGTGCCCGGGTGGATCCGGAGGACCTGCGGGCCCGGCTGCGCGGCGCCCTCCCGCACGACCTGGTCCCCTCGGCGTTCGTCGTCCTCGACGCCCTTCCGCTGAACGCCAACGGCAAGCTGGACCGCCGCGCGCTGCCGATGCCGGATCCTCGCGCCGCCCGTGCGGGGCGCGCACCGCGCACCCCGCACGAGGAGGTCCTCTGCCGGCTGTTCGCGGAGGTCCTCGGCCTGCCGGAGGTACGCCCGGAGGACAGCTTCTTCACACTCGGCGGGCACTCGCTGCTGGCGATGCGGCTGCTCAGCCGGATCCGCGCGGTGACCGGCCTGGAGGTGGACGTCGCGGCGCTGTTCGACGCACCGGAGCCGGCGTCGCTGGCCGCCGCGCTGACCACCGGGGCGCGGGCCGCCCGGCGGCCGCTCCGGCCCGCCGAGCGGCCCGAGGACGTTCCGCTGTCCCCCGCGCAGGCGCGCATCTGGTTCCTGGAGAAGTTCAACGGGCCGAGTCCGCTCTACCACCTGCGCTTCGTGCACCGGCTCAGGGGCGCTCTGGACGTCGACGCGCTGCGTGCGGCGCTCTCGGACGTCCTGGCCCGGCACGAGGCGCTGCGCACGGTCTTCCCGGAGGCCGGCGGGAAGCCGCGGCAGCTCGTCGTCACCCCCGAGCGGGCGCGGCTCGCCGTGCCGCTGACCCGGTCGGATCCGGACCGGATCGCCGAGGAGGTCGCGGCGATCGCCGACGCGCCGTTCGACCTCGCCGTCGAACTGCCCGTCCGCGCCCGGCTGCTGGCGTCGGCGGACGACGAGCACGTCCTCCTGGTGGTCCTCCACCACATCGCCGGCGACGCCTGGTCGATCCCCGTCCTGCAACGCGACCTCTCGCACGCCTACCGGGCGCGTCGCCTCGCGGCGGCGCCGCGGTGGGACCCGCTCCCGGTGCAGTACGCGGACTACGTGCTGTGGCAGCGGGAGCTCCTGGGCAGCGGGGCTTCCCCGGACAGCCCGATCACACGGCAACTGGAGTACTGGAAGGACGCGCTCGCCGGGGCGCCCGAGGAGCTCGCCCTGCCGTACGACCGGCCACGGCCGGCCACGGCGGGCCACGACGGCGGGCAGGTGCCCTTCGAGCTGGATCCGTCCTGGCACCGGCGGCTGGCGGACCTCGCCGGCGGCGAGCGGGTCAGCACCTTCATGGTGGTGCAGGCCGCACTGGCGGCGCTGGTGGCACGGCTGGGCGCCGGTACGGACGTTCCGATCGGCGTGCCCGTCGCCGGCCGGACCGACTCGGCGCTGGACGACCTCGTCGGCTGCTTCGTGAACACGCTGGTCCTGCGCAACGACCTGTCCGGGAACCCGACCTTCCGCGAGCTGCTGCACCGGGTGCGCGAGACCGTCCTGTCCGCGTTCTCCCGGCAGGACGTCCCGTTCGAGCGGCTCGTCGAGGAGCTCAACCCGCCCCGGCTCTCCGGCCGGCACCCGCTGTTCCAGGTCGCGCTGAACTTCCGGTCCGGCTCCGGGACGGCGATCGACCTCCCGGGCCTGCGGGTCTCCCCCCTGTCGGCGGGGCGCACCACGGCGAAGTTCGACCTCACCCTGCACGTCACCGAGCGCACGGGCGAGGACGGGAGCCGCCGGGGCCTGGCGGCGTCGGTCGAGTTCGACACCGCGCTGTTCGAGCCGGCGACCGTCCGCACGCTCGTCGCGCGCCTCCTCCGTCTGCTGCGGACCGTGGTCGCCGACCCCGACGTGCCGCTGGGCCGCATCGAGGTGCTGTCGCCGGACGAGCTGGCCGGGCTGCGCGCCGAGCGGGCGCGGGAGGTCCCGCCGGTGCGCCGGGCGCTGCACACGCTCTTCGAGGAACGGGTGCGGCGCTCACCCGACGCGCTCGCCGTGGTCGCCGGCGGGACGCGGCTGTCCTACCGCGAGCTGAACGCGCGCGCCAACCGGCTCGCCCGTCACCTGCGCTCGTTGGGCGTCGGTCCGGAGGACCTGGTCGGGGTGCACCTCGAACGGGACGCCACCCTCGTCCCGACGCTGTTGGGCGTGCTCAAGGCCGGCGCCGGCTACCTTCCGCTGGACCCGGTGAACCCGGCCGACCGGCTCGGCTACGTCCTCGACGACGCGCGGGTACGGGTGGTCGTGACGACCCGTGGGCTGGCCGGCGCGCTGGCCGCCGTGCACGACGGCGAGACGGTCGTGCTGGACGCGCCGGACACCGCCGCCCTGCTGGCCTCGCTGCCCGACGACGACCCCGCGGAGGCGGTCCACCCGGACTCCGCGGTGTACGCGATCTACACCTCCGGCTCCACGGGCCGGCCGAAGGGCGTCGTCCTGAGCCACGTGAACGTCGTACGGCTGCTGACGGCGGCCACCGGGAAGCTGGGCATCACCGAGGACGACGTCTGGAGCATGACCCACTCCTACGCGTTCGACGTCTCGGTGTTCGAGCTGTGGGGCGCGCTGGCGTTCGGCGGCCGGGTCGTCGTGGTGCCGCGGTCGACGGCCCGGGCCCCGCGGGAACTGCTCGGTCTGCTCGCCGCGGAGCGGGTCTCGGTGTTCTCGCAGACACCGAGCGGCTTCGGCGCGTTCGTGGCGGCCACCGAGGACGATGCCCGGGTGGAGCGGCTGCCGCTGCGCGCGGTGCTCTTCGCCGGCGAGCGGCTGGAGCCCGCCGGACTGCGGCCCTGGATCGACCGTGTGGGCGCCGACCGGGTCGCGCTGGTGAACCTCTACGGCATCACCGAGACCACCGTGCACGCGACCTACCACCGGCTGGGCGAGGACGAGATCCGGGCGGCGGGCCCGAGCCCGGTCGGACGGCCGCTGCCCGACCTGACGATCCACCTGCTCGACGAGTGGCTGCGCCCGCTCCCCCCGGGTGCCACGGGCGAGATCTACGTGGCCGGCCCCGGAGTGGCCCGCGGCTACCTGAACCGGCCCGGCCTGACCGCCTCGCGCTTCGTGGCGGACCCGTTCGGACCTCCCGGCAGCCGCATGTACCGCAGCTCCGACGTGGCACGACGCCTGCCCGACGGCGGGTTCGAGGTCCTGGGCCGGGCCGACGACCAGGTCAAGATCCGCGGCTTCCGGATCGAACCGGGCGAGGTCACGGCGGCCCTGCTGCGCTGTGGCGGCGTCGCGCAGGCGGCGACCGCGGTGCGCGGGAGCACCGCGGCGGAACGACGCCTGGTCGGCTACGTCGTCCCGACCGGGCACGGTGCCGTACCGACGGCCGGCTCCGTGCGCGCCGAACTGGCACGGGTCCTGCCGGAGTACATGGTGCCGTCGGCGGTGGTGGTCGTCGACGCCCTGCCGCTGACGGCGAACGGGAAGCTCGACCACCGCGCGCTGCCGGCTCCGCGGTACGAGGTGTCCGGGAGCGCGCCGCGCACCGGGCTGGAGCGCGCGCTGCGCGACCTCTTCGAGGACCTCCTCGGTGTGCGCGGGGTCGGGATCGAGGACGGCTTCTTCGACCTCGGCGGCCATTCGCTCCTCGCGGCCCGACTGGTCGGCCGCGCCCGCAGGGAGCTGGGGGTGGAGCTTGCCCTGCCCACGCTGTTCCGGGCTCCAACGGTCGCCGGGATCGCGGCGGCGCTGGGCGACGGGCGCCGGGCCGAGGACGCGGGTCCGCTGGTCGTGCTCAACGCGGGCACGGGCCCCGTGTCCGTGGTCCTGGTGCATCCCGTCGGCGGCGGCCTGCTCTGCTACCGCGACCTGGTGACGTCACTCGACGGGTCGTGGGAGACCACCGCGCTCCAGGCCGACGCCGACACCGGCGAATCGCTCGCCGAACTCGCCGCCCGCTACGTGCGGGAGCTGGAGAAGCGGTACCCCGAGGGGCCGTCCCTCCTGTGCGGGTGGTCGTCCGGCGGGACCCTCGCCCACGAGATCGCCGGCCACTGGCAGCGGACCCGCGGCGTCGAACCGCCGCTGCTGCTCGTCGATTCGGTGCCCGTCGAGGAGCTGCGCCACGGCGACGACCCGGAGACGGTCCGCCGGGCCTTCGCCCACGACGCCGCCCGGGGGGCCGGCCTGACGCCCGAGGCCCTGCCGGACGGGAGCGACTGGTTCGAGGCCCGGTTCGCGGTGTACGCGTGGCTGTACCGGGAGCTCCGGCGCCATCGGACGACGGCGTACTCCGGACCGGTCCACCTCGCCCGGGCCACCGCGAACTCCACGGCCCGGACCGTACCGTGGAAGCCCTGGTGCGGCGACCTGTTCGTGCACCCGGTGGAGGGGGACCACTACGGTGTCCTCCGGCCGCCGTACGTGCGGCAGTTGGCGAACGTCATGGCGGGGATCCTCCGGGAACAGGTCCCCGACCAGGCGACCGCGGTCCGGGAGACCGGCCGCGGGGCCCTCTGAAGGCACCCACCGTTCGAGAGGTACCCCATGACTCAACAGCTGGCGTGGTGGCGCCTCAATCGCTTTCCGCTGTTCGTCGCCGCCCGCACGCTGTCCATCATCGGCGACTTCGCCGCTGCGGCCGCCCTGACCGTCCACCTCTACCAGGACAAGGGCTCCGGGATCGCCGTCGCCGGCTTCTTCGCCGCGCGGATCGTCCCGCGGCTGCTCGGGCCGCTCGGCGGCGCGCTGGCCGACCGGTTCGCCCCGCAGAAGCTGCTCGTCCTCTGCGATGTGGTCGCACTCACCCTCTATCTGACGATCGCTTGGCTGCAGCCGTCCTACTTCCTGCTCCTCGGGATGGTGCTGGTCACCGAGTCGGCAGCCACCGTCTCGGCCCCGGCGGCCCGGACCATGATCGCGAAGACGGTCCCGGCCGAATCGAGGGCGAAGGCGAACTCCGTCCTGATGATGATCGCCACCGCCAGCATGACCCTGGGCTCCGGCTTCGGCGGTCTGGTGACGGGCTTCGGCTACCGGTACGCGCTCGTGGTCAACGCGTTCTCGTTCCTCGCCTCGGCGATCCTGCTCAGCTTCGTCCCCGCGCGTTCCGGCCCGGCCGGCACCGCGCCGAAGGAGGCCGCCCTGGCCGCCTCCGCCCTGACGGGTGTCCGCGCGCTGCTCCGGGACCCCCACCTCAGGCTCGTCGCCTTCGCCACGGCGGGGACGACCTTCGCGATCGCGGTCGACCGGCCGGCGCTCATCGGCCTCGTCGACTCGACGCTTCACGCCTCCGGTTCGGTCTACGGCCTGGTCCTCGGCACCGTGAGCCTGGGCGGCCTGCTCGCGGCGACGCTGACCCTCCGCTCGAAGCGGTTCGCCCCCTCGCCACGCCTGTTCGCGGCCGCCCTGGTGGTGCTCGCTCTCGGCCATCTCGCCATCGGTGCCTCCTTCGACCTCGCCTTCCTCTTCGGGGCCGCGCTGGTCGCCGGCGTCGGAACCACCGTGCGGGACGTCTCCGGGATGACCCTGCTCCAGGGCTTCAAGGACACCGAGTTCCTGGGCGTGGTGATGGGCACGGTCATGAGTGCGACGTTCCTGGCGGACATGCTCGGCTCACTCGTCGGCGGTCTGCTCACGGACGCCGTCGGCCCGCGGGTCACCTACGCGGTGGGCGGCGCCCTGTTGGCGACCGCCGCGGCCCTGGCCCTGTCGCGCGGCCGGGCCCCGGTTCCGCAGGACCGGCCGGCCCCCGCGACCGAGCCGACCTCCGTGGCCCAGCCGGCCTCCGGCGGGTAGCCGCCGCGCGCCCGGCCCCGGGATCGGCCCGTCACCGGGATCGACCCGTCACCGGGTCAACAGCATTCTGCAGCAGGATTGTTACACACCGTGGCGAAGAGGTGTCGGCGGCATTGGTAGCGTCGGTCGAGGTTGGTCACCACTCACTGGAGAGGGTTCATGAAACTGCTCCCGACGTTCCTCCGCCGACCGATGGAGGCTCTGTACGAGCACCGCTTGGCCGGCACCCTGGAGGGACTGCCGCGTCCGAAGCACGTCGGGATCATGCTCGACGGCAACCGGCGGTGGGCCCGGCAGGCCGGGCACTCGGACGTCCGGGAGGGGTACCGGGCCGGCGGCGCCAAGGCGGCCGAGTTCCTGGACTGGTGCACGGCCGCCGGGATCGGGCACGTGACGCTCTTCATGCTCTCCGACGACAACCTCGGGCGGCCCGCCGAACAGCTCGGTCCGCTGATCGAGATCATCGAGGAGACCGTCCGGGACATCGCGGCCCTGGACCGGACCTGGGAGGTCCAGGTCATCGGCTCGCTCGACCTCCTGCCCGGCGACAGCGCCCGGGTCCTCAAGGAGGCCGCCGCCGCGACGGCGGGGCGCCGCGGGCTGAAGGTGGACGTCGCGGTCGGCTACGGCGGGCGGCGGGAGATCGTCGACGCCGTGAAGAGCGCGTTCGAGAAGCACGTCGCGGCCGGCGGCGACCCGCTCGAACTGGTCGACCGGCTCGACATCGACGACATCTCCCGCCACCTGTACTCGCCGAACGCCGACCAGACCGACTTCATCATCCGCACCTCGGGGGAACAGCGGCTGTCGGGCTTCCTGCTCTGGCAGTCCGCGTACGCCGAGATGCACTGGGTGGACTGCTACTGGCCCGCGTTCCGGCGGGTGGACTTCCTGCGCGCGCTGCGCTCGTACGCGAGCCGCGAGCGCCGCTTCGGCCGGTAGTCCGCGGTCACCGGGCGGGCCGGCCACCGACGGGCCCGGTGCGGCCCGTCGGTGGCGGCGCGGCCCGTCGGTGGCGGCGCGGTCAGCCCCGCTCGGCCGCGCGCTCCGCGACGACCAACATGTTGGTGGGCAGCCGCGCCTCGAACAGGCCGGTGAAGACGGACTTCCCGGCGGACAGGACCGCGGGGTCGAGGGCGGTGCCGGACCCGGTGGTCTCCTGCTCGATCGCCTCCAGCAGGTGGAGCTGGTGCGCCATGGTCTCCGGGGTGATGTCCCGGTACTCGACCGGGAGCAGCCGGGCCGTGATGAGCGCGCGGAGGTACTCGTCCAGCTTCAGGAACGGGCTGTTCATCGAGAGCCTGCGGTAGGCCTCGACGACCTCCCGCTCCTGCTCGGTCGGCGTGGTGACCTCCACCCGGTCGGTGAGCACCAGGCGGCCGCCGGGCCGCAGGACCCGGGCGATGTGCCCGAAGGCGCGCGGGCGGTCGTTCATGTGCACCAGGGACTCGATCGCCATGATCGCGTCGAACGACGCGTCGGGGTAGGCCATCTCCTCGGCGTCGACCACCTCGAAGGTCACCCGGTCGGCCACGCCGGCCAGCTCCGCGGCCTCCCGGGCCTGCTCGACGAGCTTGGGGCTGGTCGCGATGCCGACCACCTCGACGCCCGCGGCCTTCGCCAGGCGGATCGCCGGGGCGCCGAGACCGCAGCCGACGTCGAGCACCCGGGCGCCCGGTGCGACGGCGAGCCGCTCGATCACCAGGTCGGTCATCCGGTCGGTGGCTTCCTGCAGCGAGCTGCTGTCCTCCGGGGAGGTCCAGTACCCCACGTGCACGTTGTTGCCGACCAACTGGTTGATCAGCGGGATGGAGTTGTCGTAGAACGCCGCGACGTCGTCCTTGGTCGGGACGAACGCGGCGGTCGGGGTGTCGGTCACGGTGCATGCCTTTCGACGGGGGTGGAGACGTGGGCCGGGACGGGGACCGGGAGGCGGGCCGGGACGCGCGCGCAAGCGGGCCGGAGCCGGGGGCCGGAACGTTTCACCCGAGAACGGGGACGGGCGGGAAGTAGGTGTGGCCGGACGTCAGCCGGACCTCGCCACTGAGCACGCCGTTCCACACGAAGCCCTCGCCGTGGTAGCGGGGCGCCATGTAGGACCACCGCTGGTTGGCGGCGCTGATGGACTGGAAGGCCTCCAGCACCGGCAGCAGCCCGGGGCTGGCGGCCAGCGACGAGGCGCGGATCGCCTCGTACTGGCGCACCGCCCGGTCCTGGCGGTCGTCGATCAGTTCCGCCACCTTGTCGACGGCCTCCTGCAGGCTCAGCCCCTCGAAGCGCCGCAGCAGGCAGACCGCGTTGTTGTGGTCCCCCCGGGCGCACTCGGCGCGGAACGACAGCAGGTCGTTCGGGAGGTACCAGTGGTCCATGATGCTGTTCCAGAACTCCTTGACCAGCGGGTGCCCGAGGGCCTCGCGGTCGAGGTCCACGCCGACCACGTACTCGGTGACCACGTGGTAGAAGAGCGTCGCGGAACTGCCGCCGGCCGCACGCATCTCCATGTAGCTGTCGAGGTCGGTGATCCGCCGGCTGAGAAGGTCGGTGGCCTCCTCCCGGATCGTCTCCAGGCTGTAGTGGTTGAACGCCTCCACCAGCCGCTCGAACATCACCGGGCTGCACTTGGCGCTGAACCGGGTGATCAGGTCGTTGATGCTGTCCATGGCCCAGGGCTCGTCCGGCGCGCCGCCGCCCTCCAGCATGCCCCGCAGCTTGCCGATGTAGCCGTCCACCGCGCTCTGCCGGGCCGTGTCCGAACTGTCCGGCGTGGTCCGCAGCCGGGCGACGTCGGCGTCGTGGATGAAGAGCCAGTCCGTCAGGTTGCAGACGTCCAACACCCGTTCGGTGTCCAGGTTGTAGTAGGACATGCAGACGAACATCGCGCTCAGGTTGTCCCGCAGGATCTGGTCGGCCACCTCCCGGTTGCCCGGCAGCAGCTTCTCGCGGACCCAGGCCTCGTGGCGGCGGAGGATGTCGTAGTACTCGGGGTGCAGGCCGCAGGTGAAGCGCTGGGCCAGCGCCGGGAACCGGATCCGGGTGTCGGGGCCGATTCCGGGACAGGGGTTGGGCTCTTCGACGGTCATGGGCGGTGCTCCTCGGTACGGGTGGGGACGAGCGGATTCGACGGGTGCTCAGGCATCGGTCGCCGGCGCGCCGGCACCGGTGTAGGGGCAGCCCGCCGCGCCCGCGTCCGGCGCCTGCGGGGACGGCGCCGGGGCGCGGCGCGGGCGCCGCTTGGCGGTCAGCGTCAGCCCGACCGGTTCGAGCAACGCGGCGCTGCGGGTCCCGACCCTGGCCCGCGGCGACCGCACCAGCCGCCAGTGCGCGACGATGGTGGCGAGGGCGATGGTGGCCTCGGTGAGCGCGAAGTTGTTGCCGATGCACTGGTGGATCCCGGCCCCGAACGGCACGTAGGCCTCGCGCGGCCG
Source organism: Kitasatospora sp. NPDC042419 (assembly GCF_056437345.1). Lineage (NCBI taxonomy): Bacteria > Bacillati > Actinomycetota > Actinomycetes > Kitasatosporales > Streptomycetaceae > Kitasatospora > Kitasatospora sp. NPDC042419. The sequence goes on along the minus strand of NZ_JBWKAW010000016.1, from coordinate 107,252 downwards.
GTCGGCCGAGCGCTCGGGCAGCCAGCGGTCCGGGTCGAAGCGCTCGGGGTCGGGGTAGAAGCGGCGGTCGTGGTGGATCGCGTACGGGCTGAAGAACACGTAGGTGCCCTCCGCGACCGGGTGGCCGCCGAGCTCGGTGTCGGCCGCAGCGATCCGCGGCAGCAGCCAGGCGGGCGGGTAGAGCCGCAGGACCTCGGTGACCACGCGTCCGAGGTGCTCCAGCTTCGGCAGGTCCTCGACGGTGACCGGCCGGCCGGCGAGCACCTCGTCGACCTCCGCCTGGAGGCGCTCCTCGACCTCCGGGTGGGTGCTGAGCAGGTGCAGCGCCCAAGCCAGCGTGGTGGCGACGGTCGCGCTGCCGGCCGAGAAAAGCGTGACGACCTCGTCGCGCAGTTCCTTGTCCCCCAGCGGCTCCCCGTTCTCGTCCCGGGCGGCCAGCAGCATCGACAGGAAGTGCTCCGGGTCCGCGTCGGCCCGGCGGCGGTGCTCGGCCACCACGTGGTCACCGAGCCCGTGCAGGGCCCGCTGGGCCCGGGAGAAGCGGCGGTACTCCGCGGTCGGGAGGGTGTGGGCCCAGGCGGCGGGCACCACGCTGCGCCAACCGATCCCCTTGGACGCGGTGGACACGGCCCACACGATCCGGTCGGTCATCTCGTCGGTGAAGCGCCCTTCGTACAGCATGTTGCCGATGACCGAGACGGCGAGCTGGAAGAGGTCCTTGTGCGCGTCGACGGCCTGACCGCTGCGCCAGCGGGCGGTCATCGCCTCCGCCGCCTCCCGCATGCCCGAGTGGTACGCGGGCATCCGCGAGCGCTGGAAGGCCGGCTGCATCAACCGCCGCTGGCGCCGGTGGAAGGGGCCCTCGCTGATGGCGAGGCCGTTGCCGACGAACGCGCTGCTGATCTCGTAGAGCGGGCCGGCCTTGACGAAGTCCTTGGTCCGGGAGACCAGCAGCTCCCGCACCAGCGTCGGATTGTTGACGATCGCGGCCTCGTGGGGGCCGAGGCTGAGCATGGTGATGTCCGCGAGCTCCCGCTGCTCCGAGAGGAACTTCAACGGCCAGACGGCGAAGCCCAGTACGTGGCCCAGGACGGGTACCCGCCCGGGCATGGTTCGGACCTTCGTCTGCAGGACTTGCGACATGATCACGTTCCTCGAACTCGTCCGGGTGTTCTCAGGCGATGCGGGTGGTGGTGGCGGCGGCGAGGCCGACCAGGACGCCCCTCGCGGGCGCGCGCAGCGGCGCCTCGGCGAGGCTGTCCAGCGCTCGCCGCCGCCGGTCGGCGATCATCTGCTCGACTGCGGCCACCGCCCCGGTGTCGACCAGGATGGACCTGACCTCCTCGGCCGCGTCGTGGCCGAGCTCCGGATCGCCCAGGCAGGCCGCCAGCCGGCCGGCCTGGGCGGGGGTCGCCCGCTCGTAGGCGGTGGCGACGAGGACGGTGTGCTTGCCCTCGCGCAGGTCGTCCAGGGCCGGCTTGCCCGTGTGGTCGGGGTTCCCGAAGACGCCGAGCAGGTCGTCCCGGAGCTGGAAGGCCTCGCCGAGCGGCAGGGCGTAGTCGGACAGCGCCCGCAGCTGCTCCTCGTCGGCGCCGCCGAGCTTCGCGCCGACCTGCAGCGGGCGCTCGAAGGTGTACTTGGCGGTCTTGTACCGGATGACCTTCCACATGGTGTCGGTCTCCGGGTGCCGGTGCCCGGTCGACTGAAGGTCGAGGTACTGGCCGACGAGGGTCTCGGTGCGCATCGCGTTGAGCAGGGCCCACGGGAGGCGGGACCGGTGCTCCGCGGCGGCCTCGTGGTACAGCAGGTCGTACGACCAGCCGAGGGTGAGGTCGCCGAGCAGGATGGCGGCGTTGGTGCCCAGGGACTCCGCCCGCGGATGGTGCCGGTGGCGGCCGGCGATGGCGCGGTGCGCCGTGGGACGGCCGCGCCGGGTGGCGGAGTTGTCCATGATGTCGTCGTGGATCAGGGCGAACACGTGGAAGAGCTCCAGCGAGGCCGCGGCCCGGATGACGATGGGCGGCGGCGGCTCGTGGCTGACCGCCTGCCAGCCGGTCACGCACAGCACCGGCCGCAGGCGCTTGCCACCGGCGGCCACCATGTCGCGCAACAGCCCGGTGAACAGGAAGAGTTCGGGAACGGTTGCGGCGTTCTCCTGATCGTCGAGGAATTCGTGCAAGAGGCTGTCGACCGCCGAACGAATTCCGGCCGGGTCGAGTACGGGGCGAGCGTCCAGCGTGGTCACGTCGTATCGGTCCGTTTCAGGAAGGTCGGGATCTTCTCGACAGGAACGCGGGTCCGTCAGGAGCGCGGGCTCAGCTCCAGGAGACCCCGAGGGCCTCGGCGGCCAGCGCTCCGGCGTGGCAGCCCGCCTCGTGGAAGCCGTTGCCGTGGTAGGCCCCGGCCCAGGCGACGACGTCGTCGGTGATCTCCGGAAGCCTGCGCTGCGCGGCGACGCTCTCCCGGGTGAACACCGGGACCTCGTAGGACACCTGTGCGAGCAGCTTCCCCGGGTCGATCGTGTCGGTGGGATTGAAGGTCTTCAGGTAGCGGACGTCGGTGTCCAGGTGCTGCGACACGGTGACGTCGACGTGGCAGTCGGAGAAGACCGGGCGCGGGGAGGCACAGGAGACCTCCATCATCAGCGCGCTCGCGAGCTTGTCCGAGGGCAGGATGCTCGCATCGGTGTGCAGCGCCATCTCGACCTTGGCGTACTCGAACGCCCCCAGCACGGACCGTTCGGCCGGCGTCGGCCGGTCGAGCAGCCGCAGCGCCTGCGGCGGGTGCACCGCGACGACCGCCTTGTCGAAGGCGTGCACCCGACCGGCGCCGTCGCGCACGTCGACCCCTCCCTCGCGGCGGCCGAGCGAGCGCACCGGGGTCGACACGCGGACGTCGGACAGCCCGGCGGCGATCCGCTCGACGTAGGTCCGGCTGCCGCCCTCGACCACGCGCCAGGCCGAACGGGCCTCCGGAAGGGCGAGCGGGCCCATGGTCGCGGCGAGGAAGCGGGCCGGGATCCGGTCGAGGTCGCGCCCGTCCAGCAGGAACCACGGCCCGATCCGCGGGTAGAGGTGGTGCCGGGTGAAGTAGTCCGTGTAGGAGTGTTCGCGCAGCAACTGCCCGAGCGTGCGCTCGTCGTCGCCCGCCGCCAGCCCGGCCAGCTCGGCGCCGAAGCGCGCCATGTCCTCGGTGAACCCCCGCCAGGTCGCTTCGTCGACGTCACCCGGCCGTGGAGGCAGGCCGTCCGCGCCGAGGGTGTCGCCGTCCATGTGGGCGAACTCGCAGTCCCGGCAGATCAGATCGGCGGACTGCACGGCCTGCTTGCTCCGCACCCCGAGTTCCGCGAAGAGCCGCATCAGGTTCGGGTAGGCGACCTCGTTGAATCCGACGAAGCCCAGGTCGGCGGGGAACGGTCCCGCCATCCGGGTGTCCGCGTTGCCGCCCAGCCGGGGTTCGGCCTCGAAGACCGTGACGTCGAATCGTTTCCGAAGGATGTGGGCCGCCGTCATTCCGGACACACCCGCGCCGATGACGGCAACGCTCTGCCTTGCCATGTGCTTCCCCCGATTTCCGTCCGCCTCACGCAGGGGGATGCCCCCGCCGCACCGTGATCTACACCGGCTCGCATTCGAGTAAACGCGCGGAATTCGGCATGGTGTGCGAAGGGTCGATTCTCGGCTGATCCCCGACGTACGGGAACTCACTGGTCAGCGGCCGAACGATCGTCGGCGAAGCGGCAACGCGCCTGGCCGGGCGGCTTGATCGACCGCCCGGAAATCACCCCCCCTCCAGGAGCACCGGACGCCGCCCGCTCCCGCCGGCCCCGACTCAGTGCTTCTCCCGACCCAGGAGCAGCTTCCAGGGCGTCAGCGCCGACTCGACCTGCACGGACAGGCTCATCTTGGAGGCCCCCTCGACGCGCTCCTCGAAGTGGATCGGCACCTCCAGGATCCGCAGCCCGCGCCTGACGGTGCGGTAGTTCATCTCGACCTGGAAGGAGTAGCCGTTGCTACGGACGGACGGCAGGTCGATCGCCCGCAGAGTCTGCGCCCGCCACGCCTTGAACCCGGCCGTGGCGTCCCTGACCCCCAGGCGCAGCAGCGTGTTGACGTACACGTTCGCCCAGGCGGACAGCGCCTTGCGGTGCCAGGGCCAGTTCGTCGCGGTCGAACCGCCTGCGACGTAGCGGGAACCGAGCACCACCCCGGCGTCCGTGCTCAGCAGGGTCTCCACCATGGCCGGGATCGCCGGCGCGGGGTGCGAGAGGTCGGCGTCCATCTGGACCACCACGTCCGCGCCCTCCGCGAGGGCCTGGCCGATCCCGGCGAGGTAGGCCCGCCCCAGCCCGTCCTTCACGGTGCGGTGCAGCACGCCCACCCGGTCCGGCGCCTCCGCCGCGAGCTTGTCCGCGATCTCACCCGTCCCGTCCGGGGAGTTGTCGTCCACCACCAGCAGCCGCAGGTTCGGCAGGAGGTCCGTGAGCAGGCCCGCGAGGACGGGCAGGTTCTCCCGTTCGTTGTACGTGGGAACGACGACGACAACCTTGGGAGCGACCCCTACCATGATCCACACCTCGCGGCCTTCAGGAGGTGCCCGGGGCGCCACGCCCGCACGGCACCCGAACTACCAGTCCTTATGCTGCGACGAACTGTAGTTGAGCGCGCGGGCCGACGGCGCACCCGGCCCCGGGCGGGCCGGCCCGGGAGGCCGCGCTTCATGCGCGACCGAACCTCCAACTCCCTTGCAGCACAAGCTATATGATCAACCGTCGCACTCGGGATCCATGACGGGGAGTCAGGGCCCGGGTTTCCGTTCGAGACATCGCCTCGGCCGGATCGGTCACTCGTTGCCCTCGTCGCCGGCCGCCCCGGGCTCGCGACGGCCGGCATCTGCTCGGGGAACGGACCGCCGACGGAACCGACGGACCGTCAGATGCCCGACGTCGAACAGGAGGTGCGTCCGGGGCGCGTCGGCCTGCCGTGCCGACGCGCCCCGGACGACGGTGCGTGCCGGAATCCGGGCGTGCACCACGGACCGCCCCGCTCGGTGGCGGCGCGGTCCGCTACGGTGCCGGACGGCTCAGCAGAACAGTGACTCGCGGGCTGGCGCCGCCGACCGGGCGGGCGTCAGGCCCGGCTGGGCCGAACCCGTCGCGATCTCGGCGGGTGCGATGCAGCCCTGCTGGGCGGCCCAGGCCCAGTAACCCTTCCAGAGGCCGCAGCGCCAGTCGTTGCCGTGGGGGTCGCTGAAGGTCTGACCGTCCTTGGCCGGGGTGCACTCCGGCATGGAGGAGCACTCGTAGACCACCGAGCCGAGCCGGCACCAGGACGTCCCGAGCAGGGCCGCGGCGCCTTCCTGGACCTGCGGACCGGCCACTGGGGCCTGCACGGCGGCGACCTTCGCCGACGGGGCTCCGGGGGTCGCGGCGGCGGCCACCCCCTGGACGGCGAACAGGGCCACCACGGCCAGCGCGAGGGCCGTCAGAGCGGAGCGGATGGATCGAGATGCTGACACGATTGTCCTTTCCCGATGAGCGGTTGACGTGCGTGAGGCGTTGCCGCACGCAGGCCCGGTGGTCGTGCCCGCCGTTCCGCCGTCGGCTACTCGGGCGGGAACACCACGTTCCGGGTCGGCGTGTTGTAGCCGGGTGAGGCAAGGAGGTCATGGAGGGCGGCCGTCACCTGCTCCGGTGGGACGAAATCCGTCAGGACCTGGGTGGGCACCGCCTCCGGGTCCGCCAGGATCGCCAGGAAGAGGTGCTCGACTCCGACGTATCCGTGCCCGAGTTCGGATGCGATCCGGCCGGCTTCGTCGAGAATCGAGAGATAGCGCGGTGTAGCCGTTGGTACGTGGTCGTCCGCCATGGTGCCTCGATACCTCGTGCATGGGACCACCGGGGTGGTGGGCCCGACTCAGCGCATCGTAGTAAGGAATCCGGAAAACACGGAAGAGATCTCTTCCCGCCAGGCTGGCCGAATGCCCTTGCCCGCACCCGCGGTCGCGCCGAGTCAGCCTGAGATCAGTCAAGAGCCTTGTGGAGGTTGACGGTTGGGAAGACCGGGCGCGGCTCACCCGGGTGGCGCTCCGGAGAAGTACGCAAATTCTTCCGAGGTGGTCGGCGACGCGGCGACTTTTCCCACTGTTCGTGGCGGAATCGTCCTGTTCGCTGGTGCGACAGCACCCGGATGTCACTCGAACGGGCCGCAGCCCACGGGATTCCCGCCCATTCCGGCAGGGCCCGGCTCCGGCGCACCCCGAATTCGGCACACCCCGGCGGCCGGCCCCCGTCGGGGCCCGAGGGCGGCCGCCGTGGAGCGTTCTGGGATCATCGCCACATGACGACGAACGCAGGCCGCCCGGGCGCCGGGCCCGCAGGTGAGGTCCGCATTCCCGCCCCCGGCGGCGGGCACCTGTGGGCCGACCGCAGCGGGACCGGGAGCCCGGTGGTGCTCCTGCACGGCGCCGGGATGGACTCCCGGCTGTGGGACCCGGTCCTTCCCCGGCTGGCCGGTCGCCACGAGGTGATCCGGTTCGACGCCCGTGGCCTGGGCCGCTCCACTCCACCCGGGGCGCCGTTCAGCGACGTCGACGACCTGCGCACCGTCCTCGATCACTTCGGTCACCGGCGGGCCGCGCTGGTCGGGTTGAGCATGGGCGGGGAGACCTCACTCGACTTCGCCCTCGCCCACCCGGGGCGGGTGGACGCCCTGGTCCTGGTCGGGGCATCGGTGAGCGGCCACGACTGGCCGGAGACTCCCGAGCTGTCGGCCTACGCCACCGCCCGCCGGGAGCGGGACACGGCACGTCTGGCCGAGTTGGAGCTGTCCATCTGGGCCCCCCTCGGCCGCGCGGCCCCCGGAGGGGAACTCATCGAGGCGATGGTGGCGCACAACGCGAAGCGGCGCATCATCAGCGAGCCGCACCTCGCCCCCTCGGCGGAGGGCGACGCCGAAGCACGCCTCGGCGAGATCACGGCGCCGACGCTGGTCGTCCACGGCGACCGCGACCACCCGGAGATCGGAGTGATCGCCGAGCGCCTCGCAGCCGACATCCCGGACGCCCACGCCCGGCTGATCCCGGACGCCGACCACTACCTGCCCCTGCGCACCCCCGACCGCCTCGCCGAGCTCCTGCTGGCGCACCTCGCCCGATCCTGACGACCACGCCGGCCGCGCGTGGGAGGGGGCTGGTGCCCCCGCCGACGGGACGACGGTGGTGGGCGGTCACCGAACGGTCGGCCGAGCGGCACACGTTCGGGGTCGATCCGTTCGGGGTTGATCCGTTCGGGGCCGAGCTGCGCGACGTTCGAGCCCTGCGCGGCCTCCGGCCACCTACGGTCACCGCCACCGCACGGTGGGCTTCGGAGCATCGGCCGCCCCGGGGTCCCGAGGACCTCGGCCGTGCGCTGCCGCTCCGCCCGCACCTCTGCGCCGGCCACTACCCACCGTGACCGCCGGCATCCGAGCCTTCGCTCCGGAGCGCGACCACGGCGGCCGACACCCCGGCACGCCGGGATCCACCACTCGCCCGCCGCCGCACCACCGGCGGACGGGGTGTACCGGCCCGGTCACCGACCGTGCCGCCGACCGTGTCACCGACCGGGCGCCGGTGCGGTCGATCCCCGCAGTGGCGCGGCTCCACCGGAGCGGCGACCGCCGTTCAGCGTCAAGGGCTCGAAGGAGCGGGCTCGGCGGACCTGCCGCCGGTCCGACCGCCTCCGGGCCGATCGGTGACCCGCCGTCACCCGGTGCCCCGACCTGCCGACTCCGAACAGTCACCACCACTGCCCGGCCCCGGGCTCGCGGCCGCTACCGCCCGCATCGCCCGCGCCACTCAACGAATAAGCACGCAAGGGGCGGTGCCGCACCGCCAGAACTGAGGGAGAATCGGAGGAAAGAGGGGCGAACCCGGCCACAGCCCCGTGTGCGGCTGAGCAGGGGCGCCGGCGCCCCGCCGCCGACACCGGCGGCGCCGCCTTTCCCGCGCGCCCACCGGCCCTCCCGGAGCCGAAGCCCCGACGCGGCACGCCGAGCAGCCCACATGCTCCCCTCACCGTTCACTCCGTGATCCAGACCTGCCACGAAGGAGTGGGACCCCATGAGCGATCACGAAACCTACTTCGCGCGCGCCGACCGCGAGGCCGCCAAACGCCTTGCCGCCACCGAATCCCCCTTCACCATCGAAGTCGAGTTCCTCGGCGGACTGACCGACACCCAGAAGAACGCGTTCAAGGAAGCCGCCACCCGCTGGGCCCGCGTCATCGTCGGCGACCTGCCCGACGTCCTCATCGACGACCCGATCGAAGGCGAACGGATCGTCGACGACCTCCTCGTCCAGGCCGAGGGCAGGTTCATCGACGGCCCCGGGCACACCCTGGGCGAGGCGGGGCCCACGGCGCTGCGCCCCGACCCCGGCCCCGGGGCGTTCCTCCCGGCGACCGCGGTGATGTCCTTCGACACGGGCGACCTCGCCGCCATGGAGGCCAACGGCACGCTCGTCGACGTCATCACCCACGAGATGGGCCACGCCCTCGGCATCGGCACCATCTGGGTCGAGACCGGCCTCCTGCGCGGCAGCGGCACCCCCAACCCCACCTTCGTCGGTCCGAACGCCAAGGCGGAATTCGCCGTCCTCATGGGCAACGGATCGCCCAAGCCGGTGCCCGTGGAGAACATCGGCGGCCCGGGCACCGCCGAGGGCCACTGGCGCGAGAGCGTCTTCGACGACGAACTCATGACCGGCTTCGTCGGCCGGGCCGACAACCCGCTGAGCCGGCTGACCGTGGCCAGCCTCAAGGACCTGGGCTACCAGGTCGACCTGAGCGCCGCCGATCCCTACACGCTCCCCGACCACCTCGCACTCGCCGTCAGCGGCCGGCTGAGGGCCCACACCGCCCCCATCGACCTCGGCGTCATGCTCCCGACCGTCCCCCAGATGCTGCCCGCCGACAGTCTCCGGGCCGCGGCCTGACACCACACCCGCCATGGCGGACAACTACCCACCCCGCCGAAAGGACGAGCCCCACCACGGCGTCCGGCGTCCCGAAGCCTCCGTCCTCGGCAGCCGGTCCGTCGTCCCCAGGGACAACGTCGTACGCCCCCCGCCCAACCGGTTCACCCACACCCTGACGACCGACCAGCCCTACTGGTACGACCACAGCGGGCCCGGCGGACCACCCGACGGAACCATCCCCGCCGGCACCACCGTCGCCCTCCTGGTCCGGGCCGACGACCGCTGTCGTGTCGTCACCCCGAGCGGCCTCTACGTCACCGTCCCCTGCGCCCGGCTCCACCCCCTCGCCGACACCGCCGACACCGCCGACCCGGCGGACCGGACCTGAGGCCGGGCCCGTCGGGCCCCGCCCGGCGAGCCCCGCCGGAGTCCGTGCGAGGGCAGGGGGGCGTGCCCAATCGGGCAGTGTCGGCGTGCGCCGCCCGATCCCTGAAAGCATCCCGTTGACACCGAAGTTGGTCTAGTCCACCTTGGTGAAACGAGGTCATCCCCATGAGCCCGGCGGAGCCCCGCGACCCGGCACCGACACCGCCAGGGACTCATCGACCCCCTCGGCTCGACCATTTCACCGCGGCCCTGCGTGAGCCGTGCGGCACTGCCACGCCGTGATCCTCGGACGGGCGCACGGATCCGACGATCGATTGGAGACGCCCGCATGCGGAGAGCCTGTTCGGCTCCGCCGGCCGGCCGGGCCCGGGGGCCTCTGGTCGAGGCGGCCCGGACCACCGGAGGCGTCGCGTCGACGGACTGCCGCGCGGAGGAGCGGCGGAGTCCGGTCCGCGGCCGCCTCCCCGGCCGGTCCACGGTGGCGCGACGGGCCGGTCGGAGCCGCCTCCCAGGACACCACGCCGGACACCACACCGGACCCAATTGTCAATTGTCGTACCGAATCTGACGATCAGACGGAGAACTCCACACCATGCAACGAGTCTGCCTCGCCCTGCCCACCATGCGTTCCTGCCCCGGCACCATCGTGGACCTCGCCGAGGAGGCGGCCTACGCCGTCGAGCACTTCGGGGTCGAGGTGCACCTCCTCGTCCTCGACAGCACCGACCGAACCGACGCCGCCGGATTCGCGAAGAACGCGGACGCCGTGGCCTCGCTGGCCCCCGCTCCCGGCGTCTTCGTCCACCACCTCGGCGAGGCGCAGCAGCGGGTGTTCCTGCGCCGGGCGGCCGAACGGTCGGGCGCCCCCGACCCCGAACTGCTGCTCGACCTGATGCTCCCGCAGGACGTCGCGTACGGCTCGTGCGTCAACCGGATCTTCCTGGGCGCGGCCGCCCTGGGCTGCACCTCGGCGCACCTGCGCAACGACGACGCCGACTTCCAGGTCCTCGACGGCCGGAAGGTCTTCCCGATCCACCACGAGCTGCTCTCGATCGGCAAGCCGGCCGGCGAGGCGGTGGCCGGCGTGACCCGCTCGGAGCTCGACCCGGCCGACGCCGACAAGCCGGTGATGCTGGTCAGCGGCTCCTTCACCGGCGAACTCAACGTGGACATCGGCGAGATCCGCGAGATCGACCCGGACGTCTACCGCGACGTGGTGCGCCTGTGGACCCCGCCGGTGTGGCCGGACGAGGACAGGGACGCGATGGTGGACGTCTCCTTCAAGGGCACCGGCACCGAGCCGTTCACCGCCGACGAGTCCGTCCTCGGCGTGCCCGACATCTGGGACGTCTTCATGTGCAACGTCGCCCTGGACCACCGGGCCTACGAGGTGCTGCCGCTGCTGCCCTCGATCAGGACCCTCGGCTGCGACTACGTCCTGCTGCACGCCCTGGTGCACTCCCGGCTGCCCGGGGTCGTCCACAACCGTCACATCGTCAACTACTACACGCCCGAGCGCCGCACCGGCGACGGCTTCGTCTCCTACCAGATGGGGTTCGTCAAGCTCCTGCTCTCGATGCTGTACCTCTACCCGGTCTACGGCGGGATGATCGACCTCGGCCGCGGGCTGCTGGACGAACGGCACGGGCTGAGGATCGAGCCGGTCCTCGACCTGGCACGGGCGAGCGTCGACTGGGACCGGGCCGGGAACGAGCACTGCCTGGACGTCCTGGACAGCTCCTACCGCAAGCTGGGCGGCAAGTACGCCGAGCTCGCGGACGTGGTGGCCGGGCGGCGGCAGCAGCTCCTGGACGAGGCCCAGGAGGACGCCGAGCGCTGGGTGGTGCTGATGGAGGCCTGGGCGGGCATGGCGGCCGCCGCCCGTGCGGAGGGGCTCCACCCCGCGGCGGACGGGGCGACCGGATGAGCGAGGACTTCCTGATCCGGCAGCTGACCGACGACGACTGGGACGCCGTGGTCGCGCTGGAGCACGACGCCTACGCGGCCGACGGCCTGTCGGAGGGCCGGGAGGCACTGCAGTCCCGCGCCCTCGGCTCGCCGGAGACCTGCTTCGTGCTGGAGCAGCACGGCACGGTCCGCGGCTACCTGCTGAGCCTGCCGTACCCGCCGCTGCGCTGCCCGGACCTCGACCGGGCGGAGGACGCCGTGTTCGAGTCGGGCAACCTGCACGTGCACGACCTGGTGATCGCCGAGGACCTGCGCGGCCGGAAGGTCGCGCTGGAGTTCATGCGGTACTTCCGGGCGCGGGCCGAGGAGATGGGCTTCGAGCGGATCTCGATGGTCGCGGTGCGCGGGGCGGACATCCTGCTGCGGATCATCGGCTACCGCTCGCACCGGGAGGTGGCCGTCCCCGCGTCCTACGGGCGGCGCGCGGTCTACATGTCGATGGCGGTGCACTGACCCGCCGGACCGTCCGGGGCACCCGGCGCGAGGCCGCGCCCGGTGTCCCGCACCGCGACACCCTCGAAGGTCCGCCCGCCGTGCCGTTCCCGGCGCGAGCTGCCTTCGGGGGTGTCGTCGGTACCGCCGCCGGGCGGACGGCGCCCCGTACCGCGGTGAGGCGCTCGCCCCGGGCACCGGTCACGGACCCCGTCCCATGACGCCCGCGAGCGGACGCGCCGCACGCCCGGCCTTCGCGCCCTGAAGGTGAAGTCGGCACGCTGACCTGTGAGTTCAACACCGTTCGCAAGGTCCGGGCAAGCCTCGGCTGCGACATTCGGATCGGCCACACCGGCCGGGGAACGCGTTCGCGGTCCCCGGCCGGCGCGCATCGAGGCGCCCGGGTGGCCGTCCGTCACACCGCAGGAGGAAATCGTGCAGAACGCCTTCACCGTCCAGGACGACATCGACGTCATGCAGCTGCTCGGGGGCTTCGAGGCCTACGCCCAGGCGTCCGAGCTGGAGCTCGACGCGTCGGTCGACGCGCCCGCGCTCAGCCCGGTGTTCATCAGCGTGGCGACGATCAAGTTCTCGGTGGCCTCGGTGACCGTCACGATCGCCAACGGCTGCTGACGGCTGCCGGCGACCGCTGACGGCAGTCGTACAACGGCGGCCCTGGGCGCGGGCGTTGCGCCCAGGGCCGCCCACCGCACAGTACCCCTTCCCGACCGCGCCGCGGTGCGGCCGCGCTGCCGCACCGCGGCGCGGTCGGGACCTACTCCCCAGGGTGGCCCGATGAACCGCCATGTCTCCGTCCTCGTCCCCTTCGTGCCCGCTCGGGCCGAGCAGGTCGTGCCGTTCGCCGCGTTCGTCCAGTGGCGGGGGGCCACGGCGCTCTGGCAGGGACAGGGCATGACCACCGAACAGCACCAGGTCTTCACGCAGGTGTGCGGGCTCGGCACCCGCGTCCCGTTCGGCGTCGGTGTCTCGCTCATGCCACTGCGCCATCCCGCGCAGGCGGCACTGGAGGCCCGCACCTTGGCCTCCGCGTCGGGGCACCCCGTGACGGCCGCGTTCGGGCCGGGCGCACCGGACTTCCAGCGAGCTCTGCTCGGCTCCGCGTACCCGAGTCCGCTGACGGCCGCACGCGAGTACCTGGCGATCGTCCGGGCCCTGCTGACCACGGGCGAGGCCGACCTGGGCGGCACCTACTTCTCCTACCGCGGCCGGCTCCCCCGGCTGCCCACGCCTCCGGTCCGCCTGGGCCTCGGCGCTCTGCGGCCGGGGATGGCCCGGCTGGCCGGGGAGGTCGCGGACGTGACCGTCAGCTGGCTCACGCCGCCGGACTACCTGCGCGACGTCCTGCTCCCCGCGGTCCGCGAGGGTGCCGACAAGGCCGGCCGGCCCGCGCCGCGGATCGTCACCGTGGTGCCCACCGCGCTGGAACGGGCGGGACGGGACACCACCGCGCTGCTTGCCGGGGGCAGCGAGCTGCACCTCCGGGCCCCCCACTACCGGGCGATGCTGGACCGGGCCGGGGTGCCGGTCGACCCCGGCCGGCCCCGGGAGAGCGTCCGCGCGGCCGTCGAAGCCCGCGCCATGGCGACCGGGAGCACGGAGCGGATCGCCGAGACGGTGGCCGCGTACCACGACGCCGGAGTGGACGAGGTGGTGCTGAACTGCACCGGCGTGGCCGGAGCCCTCGGCCCGGGCGCCGCCCTCGAAGACCTGGACGCCCTCTTCACCGGCACCGGATGGGGGGCGCGGTGAGCACGGCCACGGACCCGGTCCCGGCTCCGCCGCCCCTGGGGGTGGCTCGGCTCCTGCTCGTCGGGAGCGGCTCCACGGCCGCGGCCGACCTGCCGTTCTGGGGGGACTGGCTGCGCTACGCCTATCCCGGGCTCACGGTGCGCGCGGTGGTCACCCGCAGCGCCGAACGGTTCGTCACCCGGCAGGCGCTGGCGGGCCGGTTCGGCGGCGGGGCGCTCCTCGACGCCTGGCCCGACGAGCCGACCCCGCACGCCCGGCACGTGGAACTCGCGGCCTGGGCGCAGGCCATCGTGGTGTACCCGGCGACCTTCGGCTTCCTCGCCCGTCTCGCGCTCGGCCTGGCGGACAGCCCCGCCCTGCTGGCCGCCCAGTGCACCGACGTCCCGATCGGGGTCGCCCCGGCCCTGCCCCCCGGGGCGACGGCCGGAGTGCCCTACCGGACACACCTCGCCGCCCTGGAGGCGCGGCCGAACGTCGTGGTGGGAGCACCCGTCCTGGCCCGCAGCCAGACGACGGGCCGGCCGGGGGCCTGGGCGCCGCTGCCGCTGCACCGGCTGCTGGCACTCGTCGAGGCCCGGCGGGTGCTCCTGGCGGGCGGGGCCGGCAGCGAGGACGGGACCGGCCGGCGGGTGAAGGGCCGCCCCGTGAACGGGGAGGACACGGCCGGGGACGACGCCCCGGCGGCCCGGGGGGCGGATCGTGCCCGCTGAAGCCACCGGGTTCGGTACGGGCCTGCCGCGCACCACGGTGCGCCGCGCCGCGCACGGCCGCCGCCGGTCCCGTTCCCCCGGATCTCCTCGACACCTCCGGCCTTCACAGGTCCGACCGCTTCCCGGAAAGGAGCCCCCGTGCGCCCGTTGACCGGGACACCGGCAGGCCTCGGCAGGACGACGCTGCCGAACGGTCTCACCCTCCTCACCGACCTCCGGCCCGACCGGGCCACCGTCGGTGTCTGCGTGCACTACCGGGCGGGTTTCCGCTCCGACCCCTCGCACCGACCGGGCCTCGCCCACCTGGTGGAACACCTCATGTTCCAGGACGACCGGAGCCGGCCCGGCGGCGCCTACTTCGCCGCGCTGCACGCCGGCGGAGGCACGGCCGGCGCCACCACGCACCAGGACTACACGGACTACTTCCACGGTGTCCCCGCCGGCTCGCTCCCGCAGGCGCTGGCCGCGGAGGCCGACCGCATGCGGGCGCCCCGGTTCACGGCGGACGGCATCGCGCGGGAAGTGGGGGTGATCCAGCAGGAGGTGGACCTGTTCGACGGCAGGGGCCCGTGCCCCGGGTTCCCCTGGCCCCTGCTCGCCGGCGTCCTGTTCGACCTCCCGGCGAACACCCGGGACGGCTACGGCGACGCCCGCACGCTGGACGGCACCACCGTGGCGGAGTGCTCGGACTTCTTCGCCCGCCACTACGCGCCCGCCAACGCGGTGCTGACCCTGTCCGGTCCGCTCGACCCGGACGTCGCCGACCTGGTCGCGGACTGCTTCGGGGGGATTCCCGCCCGCGCCGTGCCTCCGCCGCCGGCCGTCGACGAGCCGCCGCCGGCCGCCGACCGCGTCGTCACCCGCGTGCCGCCCGGCCGCGGGCCGGCCGCCTTGGCGGTCGGGTACCGGCTCCCCCCGGTGCCGGGGGACCTGCGCGGCTACCTCGCCCATCTGCTGCTGGCGCGGGTGCTGTCCTCCCGCGAGGGCGGCGGCCCGCTCGGGCAGGACCGGGCGGCAGGTCCGGTCGCAACGACGGAACCGGCGGGAGGGCCGGGGCCCGCCGGGCCGGCTGCCCGGGCCGGGCTCTCCGGCTCGGGCAGCCGGACGGAACCAGCCGGGCCGGCTCCGGGGATCGACGACGCGCGGTGCGGGTTCTTCGCGCCGCTCGACACGACCGGTCCCGACGCCTTGGTCGTCGTCGCCCGCCGCCCGCACGGCGCACCGCCGCGGGAAGCACTCGCCCTCGTGGACCGGGCGCTCGCCTCCGTCGTGGACGGCGGCCCGAACGGCCTCGCCCTCGACGGCCTCGTCGAGCGCATCGCGCTGGAGCACCGCCGCGCGCACGATGCCCCGGCCGCCAGGGCCCGTGGCCTGGGGCGGTTCGAGACGCTCTTCGGCCGGGCCGAACTGCTCGACGAGCTGCCCGACCTGCTGCGGGCCGTGCCCGCGGCGGACGTCGTCTCGGCCGCCGCAGGGCTACTGGCCTCGCACCGGGCCGTCCTGCACGTCGAGCCGGCGCAGCCGAGCGGCGGCGTCGGCGGCGGCGGCGGCGTCCGAGGGGATGCGGGCCCGGAACGGCCCCGCGGTTCCCGGCCGCGCTCCGGGCCGACGCCGGCCGGCGCGGGGGCTGCCGACCGGGCAGGCCCGGAGGCGGGCACCGGCACGACCGGCGCGACCGACACGACCAGCTCGGCCGGCGCGACCGGCACGACTCCGGACCGGGGCACGGCGGCCACCGACACCGCGGTGCCTGCGGGACGGGCCGGACGGGACGGCCCCGGGAGGGGCTTCGCCCGGGTCGCCGCACTCCCCCGGCCGGCCCGGGACGCATCCGCGCTGTTCGGCGCGTTCAGCGAGGTGGTGCCCGCGCCGGACCGCCCCGGGGAGGCGCGGGTGGCCGCCGTCCGCGACACCGCCGCGCCACTGCTGGAAGTGCGGCTGTGCCTGACCCTTCGCGACGTCCATGACGCCGTCACCGCGGTCACGGTCGCGCACCTGCTCGCCCGGCGCTGGGCCGGGGACCCCCGGCTCGGCGGCGACTGCACGGCCTCGGTCGAGGGCGTGCGCGTCCACCTGACCGGGTGGCTCCCCGCGGCGACCCGGCGGTCCTGGCCGAACGCGCTGGCCCGGCTGGTGCACGCACCCGTCCGGCCGGCCGAGGCGAGGGACGGCGCGGGCCGGGGCGCGGCCGCGTTCCGCCGCGCCCTCCAGGATCCCGCCTGGGTGCTGGACCGGGCCGCGCTCCGGCTCCTGCACGGCCCGGCCACCACCCCGGCCGGCCTGCGGCCCGGTATCGAGGCACTGGTGGACCGGCCGCTCCCGTTCGTCTCCGCGACCCTCATCGCGGTCGGCGACCTCGACCCCGACCAAGTGACCGCGGAGGCCCACCCCGCCCTGACCCTGCCTCCCCCGGCGGCGGCCGGAGTCCGGACGGGCGCGGAGACCGGGGCGGTGCGGAGGGCGGCGTCCGGTGACGGCGCCCGATCGGGGCCGCCCGGTCCGGAGCTGCTGGTCGTCCGCCGACCGGGGCCCGCCTTCGCCCTGCTGTGCGCCCGGGAACCCGCCTCCCGCACCGGCCCCGCCGCCCGCTACCTGGCGGTGGCGCTCGTCGGCGGCCACCCCGGCGCGCGGCTGACCGCGGATCAGGGCCGGACCGGACCGATCCGGGCCGTGGCCGGACGGGACGGCCGGTTCGGGGTGCCCCGGGTCACCGTCGTCACCGCTGCCGGCCCGGAGAACACCGAGGGCGCCGTCACCCGGCTCGCCCGCGGGCCGGCCGGGCAGGGCGGGCGACGGGTGGTGCCCACGGCCGCGGAGATCGCCGCGGCCCGCGTGTTCTGCGCGGGCCAGCTCGCCCGGCTCGACACCTCGCACGCCCTGGCCGACCAACTCCTCGCCTGGAGCCTCCTCGGGCACTCCGCCGATGGGCTCGCCCACCTGCCGCGCGCGTTCGCGACCGTCTCCGACACGGAGGTGGCCGAGGCCGTACGGGACCTGTTCGACGTACCCGCCTTCTCCGGCGTCCTCTTCCGGAACACCCACGCAGACCCACCGCGGAGCACCCCATGACCCTCACCCCGACACCGGAACGGCCGCGACCCGCCCGGTTCGCGACCGTCGACCTCGACCGCGTGCCGCAGGTCGAGCAGCTACTGGACCGGCTCGGCCTCGGCCGCTACGACCGCTCCACCGTCGTCGCCCTGCCGGGCCGCAACGACACCTGGGCCGGGTCCACCAGCACGGGAGCAGCCGTCTTCGTCAAACGCCTCACCGGCCCGGAGGAGGACGTCCGGCAACGGCTCGACCGGGCCCTCGGCTACGAGCGGTTCAGCGTCCGCGCACCGGCCGGCCACCTGCGCGGCCCCCGGTTCCTCGGCCACGACGCCGATGCCGGGCTGATGGCGTTCGAGTACCTCGCCGACGCGCGCGGCGGGGACGTCCTGACCGACACCGGCCCCGGAGCCGAGGAGACCGCCCGGAACGCGGGTGCCGCGCTCGCCCGGCTGCACGGGGCCGCTGCCCCCGCCGGCGACGGCGCCGGGCTCGAAACCCGGTCTCCCGCGCTGCCGTCCGGCTACCTGCTGCGAGGCCTGCCGCTGCCCGTGTACGAGCGGGCGAGCGGCGCCGAACTCCAGGCGTGGCAGCTGCTGCAGAACGACGCGTCCGTGCTCGACGCGATCGACGCCCTGCTCGACGCCGAACGCACCGCGCCCCGGGGGCCGGCCCACTGCGATCTCCGCCTCGACCAGTTGCTCGTCACCGACGGGAGCCCGACCGGGCTCATGGCGGCCGACTGGGAGGAGTTCCGGCTCGCCGACCCGGCTCGCGACGTCGGAAGCCTGGCGGGCGAGTTCCTGTACCGATCGGTGACGGGCATCGTCAGCCCCGGTGCTCCCGGCTCCCCTTCGAACGGCTCGGGCGACACGGGCGGCTCGGGCGGCACGGGCGGCACGGGCGGCACGGACTGTGCGCAGTTCCCCGACACCGGTCTGACCCGGGACGACGTCCTGCGCCGGGGCGCCGAGGCCCTCGCCCGGCTCCGCCCCGTGGTTCGGGCGTTCTGGAGCGGGTACCGGGCCGAGCGGCCCGACGCCGACCCCCGCCTGGCCGAACGGGCCACCGCCTTCGCCGGATGGCACACGATCGACCGGCTCCTCGCAGCCGCGGCACGACGCAACCGTCTGCTCGGCATCGAGCGGGCCGCCGCCGGCGTGGGGCGCACCGCCCTGCTCGAACCGGCCCGCTTCGCCCCCGTCATCGGCCTCGGAGGACAGGTATGACCACGGAACTCGCCGAGCCGCTGGCCGCGCTGCTCGACACCGTCTCGCTCGCGCCGGACCGCACCTCCGCGACCGTCGGCGACCGGGCCCTCCGGGCAGCGACGCCCGCCGCGCTCGAACGCGAACTCGGCGTCGCCCTGTACGAGCTGTTCCACGCAGGCCGCGAGCACCGTTCCGGGCCCGCGCAGCTCGCTCTCCACGACGCCGACCTCTCCGACGCGCTGCGGCGAGCCGTGCCGCACCGTCATGTCGAACGCGAGGTCCCGCTCGCCCGGACGCTCGAACGGAACGAACGGTCCGCTGCGGACACACGGCCCGACGGGGGCGAACGGCCCGGCGCGGCCGAACGGCCGGAGCGTGCCGGGGATTCCGCCCCGGCCGGCGCACCGGTGCTCGTCTCGCTGGGGGGAGTGCGGGTACGGCTCCCCGCGACCGCCGTCGGGACCGCCCCGGCCCCCGGTACCGCCCGGGTGACGCTCGCGTCGTGCCGCCCCGCGCTCTCCCCGGGCTTCTTCTCCGTCCTCGGCTCCCGGGAACCGCACCCCGGCAAGCCCCTGCTCCGGGTCTACGCCCATCTCAGCGCCCCCTCGGCCGCCCCGTCGGCCTGGTCGACGGCACTGGACGTACTGGAGGGATCCGGAGCCGCGTACCGGGCCAAGGTCCTCGCCCTGCACTCGGAGTACCCACGCCGCGACGCCCTCGTCGTCTACCTGGGCGCGGGCTCGTGGAACGCCTGCCACGACCTGGCCACCGCCCTGCGCGGCCTGCCCGGCCTCGCCACCGACACCTCCGACTTCGCCCTCCGGCTCGCCCCCGGCGTCGCAGCGGCCTGGGAACCCGACGACGGGCGGCCCGGCATGCGGGACCTCAGTTTCGGCCAGCACCGGGCCACCGTCCTGGCCCGGGCCCTGATCACGACCGGCCCGGGCGGTGACGCGGCTTCCGTCCACCGCGAGGCGGCGACCGCCCTTCGGCTCGCCCGGATCGATCCCGCCGCCCCCTACCGCAACCCCGACTCCGCCCCCCTCCACAGCCACGATCGCTGAGGAGGAGCGGCCCCGGCCACCGGCCACCGGACCGTGGTCGCACCGCGGACCGATCATGAGCCGCTTCCAGGAGGGCGAGTACCCGTACCTGGCCGAGATCGCGACCGCCCACGTCCTGCGTCCGGGGTACTCCTACGGTGACGAGTTCGCCTTCGGACTCGACCTGATCCTCGACGGGCTCCAGCGGGCGGCCGGCGCGCCGGGACGCGACTGACCGAGCCTGCGTGCGCACCCGAAACCGCGCCGGGACCCGCTCCGGGACCAACGCCGACACTCGCGCCGACACCCGCCCCCGGAGCCGCACCGGAGCCGCGCCGGAGCCGCGCCGAGAGCCGGCTGCGCCACCCCGGACCCGAGAAACTCCCGCACCACGAGTCACAACGCACGTTTTCCTTCCCAGAAAACCCGTGCGGTCACCACCCGGCGGATGAAGCGCCAAATATCGACCACGCGTTTCACACATCACCCCCTTCTGATGGCCCCGATGCTCTAGATTGACTTTCGCTTCGCACAGTCGGACGCGGAGCGGCACAAGGTGATCCACAGGTCCGACGCCGCGGACGGCCGGCAGCCCCGTCCCCGGCGGAAGACCTGGAGGTGATCAATTCCTGACGCCCGAGCGGGGGCCTTGACCATGGCGGGCAACCGTCGAAGGTTTCCCGTACACCTCGGTACTCCGGCGGGATATTCGCAGCTGCCGGCGCCCGGGCGGGACGTTCACGTAGCACCGCATTGGGCGGTTCGCCATTCGGGGGGAGGCGGGGCCTCCCGGAGGCGGGAACAGCGCGGCACGGGAGGCGGGGCCTCCCGAGGGGAGGAACGGTACGGGAGGTGAGAGCCTCCCGGGGGGAGGAACCGTGTGGAGCGAACACGTCGAACCCACTGCCGACCTGGAGGGGGCCATGGAGCAGGGGGAGGGAGAATTAATCAGCCCGTTTCTACCGGCGCGGGGGCGCCGGATGAACGGGAGAATCAGCCGTCCCGAGAGTGACTGGGAGCAGCAGTACCGCCGTGCCGTGATCATCAGCGATACGGTGGCCACCGCCTTCGTGGTGGCGGCGATAGGCCGATTCTTCGGAGTTCGGGACGCGGCCAACTGGCACGAGAAATGGGGAATTCTCGCCTTCTGCACCGAGCTGCTGGTGATGGGGTCGCTCGCGACGACCCGGTCGTGGGCTCCGGCCGTACTCGGTCAGGGCGCCGAGGAATTCCGCCGGCTCGGACGCTCGCTTTTCATGGCCGCCGTCGTGCTGGCGCTCGGCGGGATAGCGCTCACCTCGCACAACATCAAGCTCTGGATCTTCGTCGCGATCCCCGCGATCACGCTCTTCACCATGACCGAGCGGTATCTGCTGCGCCTCTGGCTGCACAAACAGCGGAAGGAAGGACGGTGCCTGCGCCCGGTGCTCGCCGCCGGGAGCCCGGCCACCCTGAGGGACCTGATCGCCCGGACCCGCAAGTTCCCGCACCTCGGCTGGCGGGTGGAGGCGGTGTGCACGCCGTACGGTCTCGGCCACAACCGTGACCGGCTGGACGAAGTGCCGGTCGTCGGCCGGCTGACGGACGTCGCCAACCACGTCCGCCGCGACGGCTACCGCGTCGTCGCGGTCACGCCGGACCCGCACTGGTCACCGGACCGGCTGCAGCGGCTGGCCTGGAACCTCGAAGGCGGCGAGGCCGAGATGGTCGTGGCCCCCGTGCTGATGGAGGTGGCCGGCCCGCGGCTGCACGTCGACGCGGTGCTCGGGATACCGATGCTGCGGGTCAGCATGCCGACCTTCACCGGGGGCCGCCGGGCGGTCAAGGAGGTCGTGGACCGGCTGGGCGCCACCGCCCTGCTGATCCTGTTCGCGCCGCTGATGCTGCTCGTCGGACTGCTCGTGCTGATGGACAGTCCGGGCGGGGCGTTCTACCGGCAGCACAGGGTCGGCAAGGACGGCCGGGAGTTCACGCTGTACAAGTTCCGCACCATGGTCGCCGGCGCCGACCGGGCGCGGGCCGAGCTGGCCGACCGCAACGAGGGCGCCGGCCTGCTGTTCAAGCTCCGCCGGGATCCGCGGGTCACCCGGGTGGGAGGGGTGCTGCGCCGGTACTCGATCGACGAGCTCCCGCAGCTCCTCAACGTGGTCACCGGCTCGATGTCGCTGGTCGGTCCGCGGCCTCCGCTGCCGGAGGAGTGCGCCGCGTACGGCCCGGACATCCGGCGGCGGCTGCTCGTCAAGCCCGGGCTCACCGGCCTGTGGCAGATCAGCGGACGCAGCGACCTGCCGTGGGAGGAGGCGGTCCGGCTGGACCTTCGGTACGTGGAGGACTGGTCGCTCGCCCTGGACGCGGTGATTCTCTGGAAGACGCTGCGCGCGGTGCTTCACGGCCAGGGGGCCTACTGATGTGTGGGGGGCGTCGACCGATCGACGCGCGGACGGCCGGCCGACAGGGCCTGCCCGAGGGGAGGAACGGGTCATGAGGGTCAGTGTCCTGGGGCTCGGCTACGTGGGCTGCGTGTCGGCCGCGTGCCTGGCCAGCCTGGGCCACGAGGTCATCGGGGTGGACGTGAACCGGGTCAAGGTCGACCTGGTGAACGACGGCAAGGCCCCGGTGGTCGAGGAGCGGATCGGCGAGATGATCGCGGAGGTCGTGCGGGCCGGCAGGTTGCGGGCCACCGACGACGTCCGCGAGGCGATCCTGGGCAGCGACGTGTCACTGGTCTGCGTGGGCACGCCGTCGGAGCCCAACGGCAGCCTGTGCACGACGTACCTGGAGCGGGTCACCGAGCAGATCGGTGCCGCGGTGGCCGAGCGGGGCGGGCGGCAGACCGTCGTGTTCCGCAGCACCATGCTGCCGGGCACCTGTCTGAACCTGCTGGTGCCGATCCTGGAGAAGTACGCCGGCGGCACGGCCGGGGTGGACTTCGGGGTCGCGGTCAACCCGGAGTTCCTGCGCGAGGGCACGAGCGTGCGGGACTTCTTCGACCCGCCGAAGACGGTCATCGGCGAACTCGACCCGGCGAGCGGCGACGTCGTCGCGGCGCTGTACGACGGACTGCCCGGCGAGGTGTTCCGGGTGCCGGTCCCGACGGCCGAGGCGATCAAGTACGCGGACAACGCGTTCCACGGCCTCAAGATCGGCTTCGCGAACGAGCTGGGCGCGGTGTGCCGGGCGCTCGGGGTGGACTCGCACCAGGTGAT
Organism: Kitasatospora sp. NPDC042419; assembly: GCF_056437345.1. Lineage (NCBI taxonomy): Bacteria > Bacillati > Actinomycetota > Actinomycetes > Kitasatosporales > Streptomycetaceae > Kitasatospora > Kitasatospora sp. NPDC042419. The sequence continues at coordinate 84,519 of NZ_JBWKAW010000016.1, read as the reverse complement.
CGACGTGTTCCTGGCCGACCGCAAGCTCAACATCAGCCCCGCCTACCTGCGGCCCGGCTTCGCCTTCGGCGGCTCCTGCCTGCCCAAGGACCTGCGCAGCCTGGTCCACGCGGCGCGGCAGGCCGACGTCGCGGTGCCCATCCTCTCCCACGTGCTGCCCTCCAACCACGAACACCTGCAGCGCGCGGTGGAGTTGGTCGAGCGCACCGGCAAGCGGCGGGTGGGCCTGTTCGGCCTGTCCTTCAAGCCCGGTACCGACGACCTCCGCGAGAGCCCGCTCGTCGAGCTGGCGGAGCGGCTCTTCGGCAAGGGCTACGACCTGCGGATCTACGACCCCAACGTGAACCTCTCCCGGCTGCTCGGCGCGAACCGCGAGTACATCGAGACCAGGCTGCCGCACCTCGCGCAGCTGCTCGCGGACTCCGTCGACGAGGTGCTCGACCACGCCGAGGTGTGCGTGGTCGGGACCAGGGACCCGGACGTCCTGTCGGCGTTGCCGCACGGCGACGGCCCGGTGGTCGTCGACCTCGTCCACCTCCCCGACGCCGAGGCGCGCCGGGCCGAACCGGGGTACGTGGGCCTTGCCTGGTGACGCGACGGGCGGCGACGGGCGGGGACGTCGCGCGCTGATCCTGGTGGAGAACCTGTCGGTGCCGTTCGACCGGCGGGTGTGGCAGGAGTGCACGACGCTCCGCGACGCGGGCTGGACGGTGGACGTCATCTGCCCGCAGGGAAGCAAGCGGGACACGGAACCGGAGGCGGTGATCGACGGGGTGCGGATCCACCGCTACCCGTTGCGCGCGGCCACCGGGGGGCCGGCCGGCTACCTGCGGGAGTACGGATCGGCGCTGTGGCACACGGCCCGGCTGGCCCGCAGGGTCGGCCCGGTCGACGTGGTCCACGCCTGCAATCCGCCCGACCTGCTGTTCCTGCCGGCCCTGTGGCTGAAGCGGCGCGGCGCCCGGTTCGTGTTCGACCAGCACGACCTGGTGCCCGAGCTGTACCTCTCCCGGTTCGACCGCGGCGAGGACCTGCTCTACCGCGGCGTGTGCGCGCTGGAACGGATGACCTACCGGGCCGCGGACGTCGTGCTCGCCACGAACGAGAGCTACCGGGACGTCGCGCTGCGCCGCGGCGGCCGGCGCCCGGACGACGTCTTCGTGGTGCGCAGCGCGCCCGACACCGAGCGGTTCCGGCCGGTTCCGCCGGAGCCGGAGCTGAAGCGCGGCAAGCCCCATCTGCTGTGCTACCTCGGCGTGATGGGGCCGCAGGACGGCGTCGACTACGCGCTGCGGGCGCTCGCGAAGCTGCGCGACGAGTGCGGGCGGACCGACTGGCACGCGGTGTTCGTCGGCGGCGGCGACACCTTCGACGCGATGGTGGAGCTGTCCCGGCGGCTCGGGCTCTCGGAGCAGGTGGAGTTCACCGGGCGCGTCCCGGACGCCGACCTGGTGCGGTACCTGTCCACCGCGGACGTGTGCCTCTCCCCCGACCCGCGCAATCCGCTCAACGACGTGTCGACCATGAACAAGGTCCTGGAGTACATGGTGATGGGCCGGCCGATCGTCTCGTTCGACCTCCGGGAGGCGCGGGTCTCCGCCGGTGACGCCGCCGTCTACGCGCCGGCGAACGACGAGGCCCGGTTCGCCGAACTCGTCGCGGAGCTGCTGGACGACCCGGAGAAGCGGGCCCTGATGGGCAAGGTCGGCCAGGAGCGGATCAACGGGCCGCTCGCCTGGCGGAACTCCCAGCGCTCGCTGCTCGCCGCCTACGCCGCCGCCTGCCGTGACCGCGCCCCGGCGTCGGCGGGCGGCCCGGGCCGGGCCGGGAAGAGGCCGCGCCGTTGAGCGACGAAGCGATACGCCTGGTCACGATCGGTCGGATCCTCCGACGGCGCTGGCGGCTCCTCGCCGTCCTCGCCGTGGTGGGTGCGCTGGTCGGCTACGGCGGTTCCCTGCTGTTCCCGCCGCGCTACACGACCTCGGCCTCGGTCCTGCTGCCGGGGGCGTGGCAGGAGCGCGAGCTGATGACGCAGGCGCAGATCGCGACCAGTTCGGTGGTGCTCGACCGGGTGGCCGCCGAGCTGGCGCGGTCCGGGGGCGGCGGGGCGCCCGGGGTCGGCGAGCTGCGGGAGCGGGTGGCCGCCGCGGCGGCCGACGGGAACATCATCAAGATCTCGGGGACGGGCGACACCCCGGAGCAGGCGCAGCGGCTCTCCGACCTGGTGGCCCAGCAGTTCGTGGCGTTCGCCGCGCGGCTCTCGGGCGACGGCACCGAGCCGGAGGCGACGCAGCCGCAGGCGCTGCGGGAGCTGGTGGCGCAGGCCAGCCGCCGCATCACGGACCTGGCCGACGCGGCCGATCCGGGGCAGACCGTGGAGAGCGTGCAGACCCGCACCGAGCTGGCGAAGCTGCGCACCGCGCTGCAGGAGGCCGTCAACAAGCTGGACCAGGTCGACCCGGCGGCCGGCAAGGCCGACATGGTCGTCATGGGGGCGGCGGCCCGGCCGACCTCCGAGGCGCCGCCGACGGCGACGCAGCTCGTCGTCGGCGGGGCGCTGCTGTTCCTCCTGTCGGGGGTCGTCGGCCACCTCGGCGCGGCCCGGGTGAGCCGCCGGCTGCGCACCGGACCGGAGATCGCCGCGGTGCTGGGCTCGGCGTTCCTCGGCACCGTCGACGTGTCCGGTGACCGGTCCGCGCGGCGGACGGCGGACGGTGGCCCGCGGGCCCGGGTCCGCCGGCTGCTGGGGACCGACGTCCGGTGGGACCTGCCGAGTCCGCACGCCTCCGGCGACGAGGCCAGCCGGCAGGTCCGCTACCGGCGGGTGTGCGCCCGCCTGCGCGAGCAACTCCCTTCACCGCGAAGGCTGCTGGTCGTCGTCCCGGACGGTGACGAGCCGGCCCGGCGGGCCGCCGGGCAGCTCGTCGCCGAGGCGGGGGGCGATCCGCTGCTGCGGGTGGTGGGGGTGCCGGTGGCGCGGCCGCTGGTGCCGGACCGCGGGGAGGAGTCCGGTGCCCTGGTCCTCCTCAGCGCGGGCACCTGGACCGACGGGGAGCTCGCCGGCATCGCCGAGGCGTGTGCGGACGCGGAGCACGAGGTCGTCGGCACCGTCGTCGCCGCGGCGGTCCGGGCCCGTTCGAAGCAGTCCGCCGGCCGTCGTCCGGAGGGTGCCGTGCCGGTGCTCGTGGGCGCCGAGGACACGGGGAGTGGCTCGGGGTGACGACCAGTACGACGTCGGAGCCGTCGGCGGCCGCTCCCCTGGTGGACCTGCAGTCGCTGGTGGTCGCGGTGCGCAGGCGGCGGCGCTTCTGGTGCCTGCTGGCGCTGCTGGGGCTGCTGGCCGGTTCGGCGGCGGCGGTGCTGCGGCCGGCGCCGCCGAGCGCGGTGACCACCGTCCTGGTCGCGCACCAGGCGGACCAGCCGAACGACCCCGGAACGCTGATCCGCACGGACGCCGCCCTGCTGAAGACGGTGGGGATCGCCGGCGCGGCCCTGAAGGCCCTCGGGTCCTCGGAACGGCCGGAGGACTTCCTGCTGGAGTACGGGGCCATCGGCCTGACCAACAACCTGCTGCAGGTCACCGTGACGGGCAGCAGCGAGGAGGAGGCGGTGGCGCGGGCCAAGGCACTGGCCGACGCGTTCGTCGCGGACCACGTGCGGCGGATCGAGGAGACCGCGGACGCCGAGGCGAAGTCCCTGCTCGCCCAGCGCGACCGGATGCAGGAGGAGCTCACCCAGGTCAACAAGGAGATCGGGGACGCGCCGCAGCAGAGCGGGCCGAAGGCATCCGCGAAGCTGGAGGCGCTGTACGCCAGCCGGGCCGAACTCACTTCGCGGATCGCCGACTTCAGCCGGCGCGCCGCGGAGGCTCACGTCGGCACGCCACGGCTCGTCGCCGGCACGCAGATCGTGGACGCCCCGCACGCGGTGCGGCTGTCCCTGGTCACGACGGCCGCCACCGACGCCGCGATCGGACTCGTCCTCGGTCTCGTCGTCGGGCTCACGGTGGCCGCGATCGGCTCGGTGGTGGCGGACCGCCCGGTGCTGCGCCGGGACATCGCGGCGAACCTCGGCGCCTCGGTCGTCGCGGAGCTGCGGCCGGTGCCCCGGCGGCCGGTCGGGCGGTGGCAGTTCGGCCGGACCCGGGCGGCGCGGGCCAGGCTCACCACGACCCTGGTGCGCACCGTGCGCGGCTCCGCGGACGCGGTGTCGCTGCTGGACCTGGGCTGTGCGCGCACGACGAGCGCGATCGCCCTGGACCTCGCCGCGGCGCTGGCGGAGGAGGGGCCGGTGGTCGTCGTCGACGGCCTGCCCGGCCCGCAGCTCGACAGGAGCCGCCCGAAGCAGGGCGGCCCGACCGTGGTCCGCGGCGAGCGGGCCGCGGACGTGACGGCCCAGGAGCGCCGGATCGGCGTCGGCTCGGTGGCACCCGGCACGGCGTGGACCGACCTGCAGTACCTGGGCGCGCGGACCGTGCTCGTGGTGCGGGCCGGGCACGGCAGCGCCGCGTGGCTGCACACCGTGGCGCGGCAGCTCGCCGACCAGCGCATCGCGGTGATCGGCGTGGTGCTGGTCGACCCGGATCCGCGCGACCGGACCGACGGAACGCTGTGGGAGGGGCCGCGCACCGCGACGCGCGGCCGGTACGAGCGGCCGGCCCGGCACACCGGAACGGGCCGGCGGCGGACGGGACTGACGACGATGTGGACCGCGAGGGTCCCGGACAGTGACCAGGAGGTGCGGTAGGACATGTGTGGCATCGCGGGTACGTACCGATGGCCGGACGGGAAGGTCGTGACCGACCTGCTCACCGAGACCCTCGCCCACCGCGGTCCCGACGGGGCGGGCCGGTACGGCCACCCCGTCGGTGACGGCGAAGTGCACCTGGGGCACCGGCGGCTGGCCATCGTCGACCTGTCGGAGACGGGCGCCCAGCCGATGGTCTCGGACGGCCTCGTCCTGACGTACAACGGCGAGCTGTACAACGCGCCCGAGCTGCGTGCCGAACTGGCGGCGGCCGGGGTGCGGTTCCGCGGCACCTCCGACACGGAGGTGCTGCTGGAGGCCTGGCGGCGCTGGGGCACGGACTGCCTGCCCCGGCTGCGCGGCATGTTCGCGTTCGGGGTGTTCGACGAGCGGACCGGCGAGCTGGTGCTCGCCCGCGACCAGCTCGGCATCAAGCCGCTGTTCCTGCTCCGGCGGGGCGGGGGCCTGGTGTTCGCCTCCGAGCTCAAGGCGCTGGCCGCCGCCACCGGCGGGTCGCTGGAGGTGGACCCGGGGGCGATGGTGGCCTCGCTGCTGTACTACTGGGTGCCGGACTCGCGGTGCGCGTTCCGCGAGGCGGAGAAGCTGCCGCCGGGGAGCTGGCTCCGCTGCCGGCCCGACGGCCGGGTGGACCGCGGCCGGTTCTGGCACCTGCGGGACGTCGCCGCCGAGGGCCGGGAGCGGGCCCTCGCCGGGGAGCTGCCGGACATCGCGGCGATCGTCGAGGAGTCGACCCGGCGCCACCTGCTCTCGGACGTGCCCGTGGCGACCTTCCTCTCCGGCGGGCTGGACTCCAGCTACCTGACCGCGCTGGCGGCCCGCGACCGACCCGGGATCTCCGCCTACACGATCGGGTTCCGCGCCGAGGACGCCCGGTTCGAGGCGATGCCGGACGACCTGCGCTACGCCCGGCAGGTGGCCGAGCAGTTCGGCGTCGACCTGCACGAGATCGAGATCGCCCCGGACGTGCTCGACCTGCTGCCGCGGATGACGTACCACCTGGACGAGCCGATCGGCGACCCCGCCGCGATCAACACCTTCCTGATCTGCTCGGCCGCCCGGGAGGCCGGGGTCAAGGTGATGCTCTCGGGGATGGGCGCCGACGAGCTGTTCGCCGGCTACCGCAAGCACCTGGCCAACCGGCTCGCGCTGCGCTACCAGCGCGTCCCGCGGCCCCTGCGGCGCGGCCTGTCCGCGGCCGTGGACCGGCTGCCGGTCGCCACCGCCAGCCGGGGGTTCCGGTCGGTGCGGTTCGCGAAGCGGTTCCTCTCCTTCGCCGATCTGCCGGAGGAGACCGCGTTCCGGCGCAGCTACACCATGTACGACCGGGACGAGCTGCTGGCCCTGCTGGACCCGGACCTGGCCGGGACCGTCGACGACGTGCTGACCGAGCACGCGGACACCTACCAGGACAACGACCTCGACGACTTCGTCAACCGCATGTGCCTGGGGGACGCCCGGATGTTCCTGCCGGGCCTGAACCTCGCGTACACGGACCGGTCGAGCATGGCCGCGTCGACCGAGGTGCGGGTGCCGTACGTGGACGTCGAGGTGGTGCGGGCGGCGTTCGCGGTGCCCGGCGACCGCAAGATCGTGGGACGGCAGGGGAAGGCCGTCCTCAAGGAGGCGGCCACCTCGGTCCTGCCCCGGGAGATCGTGTACCGGCCCAAGGGCCTGTTCAGCGCCCCGCTGCGGGCCTGGATGAGCCGGGACCTGGCACCGCTGGTGCGCGAGGTGGTGAACGACGGCGTGCTCGTCGGTTCCGGGTTCCTGCGCCGCGACGCGCTGGCGCGGCTCGTCGCCGCGGACGCCGCCGGGCAGCAGGACTACTCCAAGCACCTGTGGCACGTGCTGACCCTGGAGTACTGGTACCGCGGCGCGACCTCCGGCTCCGGCCACGGCACCCGCCCGACGGCGTAGCACCCGCCCGACGGCTCAACACCCACCCGACGGCACAGCACCCACCCAACGGCACAGCACCCACTCGACCGCTCAACACCCACCCGACGGCGCAGCACCCACTCGACCGCTCAGCACTCACCCGACGGCACAGCACTCACCCGACGGCGCAGCGCCCACTCGACGGCACAGAAACAAGGGGACTTTCCGGTGAAACAGGTCGTGCAGAACTACAAGAGCGGTGAGCTGGCGGTGCTCGACGTGCCGGTGCCCGGGTGCAAGCCCGGCGGGGTGCTGGTCCGCAGCGCCTTCTCGCTGATATCCACCGGGACCGAGCTCATGAAGGTGTCCGAGGCCGGCATGTCGATGGTCGGCAAGGCCCGCTCCCGTCCGGACCAGGTGGCCAAGGTGATGCAGAGCGTGGCCACCAACGGCCTGCCCGCCACCTACCGCAAGGTGATGGGCAAGCTGGACTCCTACACGCCGCTGGGCTACTCGCTGTGCGGGGTGGTCGAGCAGGTCGGCGCCGGGATCGACGACGTGAAGGTCGGCGACCTGGTGGCCTGCGCCGGCAACGAGCACGCGCTGCACGCCGAGCTGAACTGGGTGCCGAAGAACCTCTACAGCCCGGTGCCGGACGGCCTCGCACCCCGGCACGCGGCCTTCGGCACCGTCGGGTCGATCGCCCTGCAGGGCGTGCGGCAGGGCGAGCCGCAGCTCGGCGAGGTGGCGCTGGTCGTCGGCCTCGGGCTGATCGGGCAGCTGGTGGTGCAGCTCCTCGCCGCCTCGGGGGTCCGCGTCGTCGGGGCCGACCCCGACCCGGTGCGCTGCGAGCTCGCCGAGCGCCTGGGCGCCGCGGCCGCCGGCGATCCCGGGTCCGCGGCGGTGGAGGCCGCCGTCGCCGAGCTGACCGGCGGTCACGGGGTCGACCAGGTGTACCTGGCCGCCGGCGGCGGCAGCAACCAGCCCGTCGAGCTGGCCGCCCGCCTGAGCCGGGACCGCGGCCGGGTCGTCGACATCGGCAAGTGCCGCCTCGACCTGCCGTGGAACGCGTACTACGAGAAGGAGCTCGACGTCCGGTTCTCCCGCTCGTACGGCCCCGGGCGCTACGACCCGGAGTACGAGCTGGAGGGGCGGGACTACCCGATCGGCTACGTGCGCTGGACCGAGCGCCGCAACCTGGCGTGCTTCCTCGACCTGCTCGCCCGCGGCCGCGTCGACGTCGAGCCCCTGATCTCCCACGTGGCCGACTTCGACGACGCCGTCGAGACGTACCAGCGTCTGAAGGACGGCGAGTTGAAGGCCGTGGCCGTGCTGTTCCGGTACCCCGGCCCCGGGGAGGAGGAGAAGGCGCCGGCCCCGGCGGTGGCGGTGCCCGCGGTGCGCCGCGGCGGCGGGGCGTCCTCCCCGGCCCGGCCCGCCGGGACGCCGGTGCGGCTGGCGTTCGTCGGCGCGGGGAACTACGCGACGTCGATGATCCTGCCGCACCTGGCGCGGCGCGACGGCGTCACGCTGTCCACGGTCGTCACCACGACGGCGCTGTCCGCGGCCAACGCGCAGCGGAAGTTCGGCTTCGCCCAGGCGACCACCGACCTCGACGCGGTGCTGGGCGACAAGTCCGTCGACGCGGTGTTCGTGGTCACCCGGCACAGCTCGCACGCCGACCTGACCCGCCGGGCGCTGCTCGCCGGCAAGACGGTGTTCGTGGAGAAGCCCCTGGCGCTCACCGAGGACGAGCTGGCCGGGGTGCTCGCGGCGGTGGAGGAGTCCGGCAACGACCGCCTGCAGGTGGGCTTCAACCGCCGGTTCGCGCCGCTGCTGCGGGAGGCCAGGACCAGGTTCGGCGCCCGGACCGGGCCGGCGAGCCTGCGCTACCTGGTCAACGCGGGCCGGCTGCAGCACGGCAGCTGGTACCTCCGGCAGGACTCCGAGGGCTCGCGGTTCGCCGGCGAGGGCGGGCACTTCATCGACACGGCGAGCTGGCTGCTGGACGCCGACCCGGTCTCGGTGTACGCGGTGGCCCCGGCCGGCAACGAGGACCTCCAGGTGGTGCTGCGCTACCCGGACGGCTCCACCGCCACCATCAGCTACGTCACCACGGGCGCGTCCGGCTTCCCCAAGGAGACGCTGGACCTCGTCGCGGACGGCAAGGTGCTGAAGCTCGACGACTTCGTCCGCGCCTCGGTGCACTTCGAGAGCACGGCCGGACGCAAGCGGTGGGTCAGCTCGCGGCTGCCGAAGGCCCGGGACAAGGGCCAGGAAGCCGAACTGGCCGCGTTCGTCGCGGCCGTGCGGACCGGCGGGCCGCTGCCGGTGCCGCTGGAGTCGCTGGTCGCCACCACGGCGGCCACCCTCGCCGTGCAGTCCGCCCTGGTCGGCGGCGCGCCGGTGACCCTGGCGAGGTCGCGATGACCATGGGCGCGGGCTGGTACCTGCGGCGGCTGTCCCGGATGGGGCCGCAGGAGGTCGGCGGCCGGGTGGGCGACGCGGTGCGCAGGCGGCGGTGGCGGTCGGCGCCGCCGGACTGCCCGCCGGTGGCGGGCGCCCGGTTCACCGCCGTGCTGCCCGCCGGGGCGGTCGCCGCGGTGCCGTCGGACGCCGCGAAGCGCCTCGTCGCCGAGGCGGACCGGTTGCTGGACGGGCACGCGGAGTGGTTCGGGGTGGAGCGGGACGACCTGGTCGACCCCGACTGGTGGCGCGACCCGAAGACCGGGCGGCGGGCGCCGTCCGGCTACGCCTTCGACGTGCCGTACCGGAGCGAGGACGCGGTCGGCGACGTCAAGCAGATCTGGGAACCGTCCCGGCACCAGTACCTGACGGTGCTCGCCGCCGCCTACGCCGTCACCGGCGACGAGCGGTACGCCGAGCGGGTGGCCGAGCACCTGCGGTCCTGGTGGGCGGCCAACCCGCCGCTGCGCGGCGTGCACTGGATCAGCGGCATCGAGCTGGGCATCCGGCTGCTGTCCTGGGTGTGGGTGCGCCGGCTGCTCGACGGCTGGCCGGGCGCGGCCGGGCTGTTCGAGGGCAACCCGGTGGCGCTGAACCAGATCTGGCACCACCAGCGCTGGCTGGCCGCCTTCCCCAGCCGGGGGTCGTCGGCGAACAACCACGTGATCGCCGAGGCCGCCGGGCAGTTCGCCGCGGCCTGCGCGTTCGGGTGGTTCCCCTCGTCGGCGCGCTGGCGGTCCGCCGCGCTGCGGTCGCTGGAGCGGAACCTGCGCGCCAACACCTTCCCCTCCGGCCTCAACCGCGAGCTGGCCACCGAGTACCACGGGCTCGTCCTGGAGCTCGGCCTGGCCGCGGTGGCCGAGGCGGACGCCGCGTCCGTGCCGGTCCCCGCGACCGTCCGGCTCGTGCTGCTGCGGATGACCGACGCGCTCGCGGCCGTCGTGGACAACCGCTTGCGGCCCCCGCGCCAGGGGGACGCGGACGACGGGCACGGTCTGGTCCTGGACGGCGCGGGCACCGACCGCTGGGGCTCGCTGCTGGCCACCGGGGACGCCGTGTTCGGCCGGCTCGCCTGGTGGCCGGCGGTGACCGGCACCGATGTGCGCACCCCGCTGCTGGCCGCGCTCCTCCGGCCGTACGCGCGGAACGGGACCGTGGCCCGCCCGGCCGAGCGGCCGTCCCACTTCGCCGACGCGGGCCTGACCGTGCTGCGCGGCCCGGAGGAGATCTGGTGCCGCTGCGACGGCGGTCCGCACGGGTTCCTGTCCATCGCCGCGCACGCCCACGCGGACGCGCTGTCCGTGGAGGTCCGGCACGACGGCGTCGACGTGCTCGCCGACCCGGGGACGTTCTGCTACCACGGGCAGCCCGAGTGGCGGCAGTACTTCCGGTCGACCCTGGGCCACAACACCCTGCAGCTGGACGGCGGTGACCAGTCGGTCTCCGGCGGCCCGTTCCTGTGGACCCGGCACGCCCGCAGCCGCGTCCTGGTCGCGGACGCCTCCGGGGAGGGCGTGGCCCGCTGGAGCGCCGAGCACGACGGCTACCAGGCCTCGGTGCACCGCCGCCGGGTGGAGCTGACCGCCGCGACCCGGGAGCTGCGGATCGTCGACGAGGTGCGCGGACCGCGCCGGGCCGTGCGCCTGGCGTTCCACCTCGGCCCGGCGGTCACCGCGGACCTGACGGGGCACCGGGCGGTGCTGACCTGGACCCGGGGCGGCGAGGACCGCTCGGCGGTGCTCGATCTTCCCGGGCAGCTGTCCTGGTCGGCGCACCGCGGCGAGACCGACCCGCCGCTCGGCTGGTACTCCGCCGGCTTCGGACGCAAGGAGCCCGCCACCACGCTGGTCGGCACCGGCTTCGCCGACGGCGCGCAGGGGTTCACCACCGTGCTCGGGTTCCGCGGTTAGGGAGCGGGGGCGCGTGGGGACGAGGAGAGGGCACCGGGGAGCGTCGGCGGCGGCGGCGCTGACGCTCGCCCTGCTGGTGGCGACCGGCTGCACGAGCGGGTCGGACGCCCCGGCGGAGCCGACCGCGCCGCCGTCCGGGCCCGTGGCCGTGGCCCGGGTGTGCGCCGCCCCGGCGGCCGGGCCCGCGACGGCGCCCGCGGGCGCGGTGACGGTCGACCCCGCGGTCGTCGACGACCTGGCCGCGAAGACCAGGGACAACCCGCCGCACACCACGTTCTGGCTCCTCCCGGGCACGCACACCCTCGAACCGGACCGCTACGCCCAGGTGATGGCCAAGGAGGGGAACACCTACCTCGGCGCGCCGGGCGCGGTGCTCGACGGCCGGAAGACCAACAACTACGCGTTCAGCGGTACCGCCCCCGACGTCACCATCCGCTACCTGACCGTGCAGGGCTTCGTCGCGCCGCACGACGAGGGCGTGGTCAACCACGACATGGCCGACGGGTGGGTGATCGAGCACGCGACGATCCAGGAGAACTCCGGCGCCGGGCTGATGGCCGGCGCCCGCCAGCAGGTCCGCGCCAACTGCCTGCGCGACAACGGGCAGTACGGGATGAACGCCTACAAGACCGGCGACTCCATCCGGGGCCTGCTGGTCGAGGGCAACGAGATCGTGGGCAACAACACCGACGACTGGGAGCGGCGGCAGCCGGGCTGCGGCTGCACCGGAGGCGTCAAGTTCTGGGCCGTCGACGGCGCCGACGTCCGCGGCAACTGGGTGCACGACAACCGCGGCGCCGGGTTGTGGGCGGACAACAACAACAACGACTTCCTCTTCGAGGACAACGTACTGGAGTCCAACGACGGCACCGCGCTGATGTACGAGACCAGCTACAACGCGGTCATCAGGAACAACACGATCCGGCGCAACAACTGGGTCGAGGGCCGCCGCCACGCCGCCGCCGACGACAACTTCCCGTACGCGGCGGTCTACGTGTCGGAGGCCGGCGGCGAACCCCGGGTCCCGGCCCGCACGGACCGGATCGAGATCTACCGGAACGTCCTGGAGGACAACTGGTCCGGGATCACCCTGTGGGAGAACGCCGACCGGTTCTGCAACAGCCCGGCCAACACCTCGACCGGCTACTGCACGCTGCTGGTGAAGGACACCCGGCGCTGCGTGAAGCCGGAGATCGACACCGCACCGCTCTACGCCGACTGCCGGTGGAAGACCCAGCGGGTGGACATCCACGACAACCGCTTCTCCCTCGACACCTCCGTCGTCAAGTGCACGGTGGAGTGCGCCCGCATGGCGGTGCTCTCCAACTACGGCACCTACCCGGACTGGTCGCCGTACAAGGGCAAGCGGGTGGCCCAGGCGATCACCCTCGAACAGGACAACCGCTGGCACGACAACGCCTACCTCGGACCGTGGAGCTTCGTCGTCGACGACCCGGACCGGAAGCTCGACGCCGCGAAGTGGCAGGGCGCGCCGTACCGGCAGGACCCGGGCAGCACCTTCGCCCCGCAGGCCGGTGGTTGAGGTGGGCGGGGAACCGATGCGCGGCGGGACGGCGGGCGGACCGGGCACGGCGGGCGGACCGGGCACGGTGCTCCCCCGGCCCGGTGCCGAGCGGCGCCCCGACGCCACGCCGAAGGCCGTCTGGATCGTCTGGGCGCTCCTGGGCCTCAACACCCTCGGCTCCGCCGGGGCGAAGACCGTCGTGCGGCTGCCCCGCTCCCTCATCCAGATGGCCACCATGGGCGCGCTGGTCTCCGCGTTCGCACTGGCGCTCGTGCTCAACCTCCGGCTGCGCATCCGGGCGAGCGCCTTCCTGTTCCTGCTCAGCCTGCTGCTGGTGCCGAGCCTGATCTCCAGCCTGCACCTGGAGGTCGGCGTCGGCGCGCTGTTCCGCTGCGCCCGGCTGACCCTCTTCATCGGCACGCTGTGGCTGCTCAGCCGCTGGTGGACCGGCAGCCTGATGCTCGTCCGGACCCACATCCGGATGTACTTCGGGGTGCTCGTGTCGGTGGCCGCCGGCCTGGTGATCTCACCGGGCACCGCCATGCCCGAGTACTACGGCGGCCGCCTGGTCGGCGCGCTGTGGCCGCTCACCCCGCCGCAGATCGGACAGTACTCCGCGGTGATCATCGGGCTCACCGTGCTCCTCCTGCTGGACCGCCGGACCACCGGGAGCAGCGCGGCGGTGGTCATCGTGCCGACGCTCGTCCTGCTCGCGATGACCCACACCCGGACGGCCACCGTCGGCCTGCTCATCGGGCTGGCGCTGGCGATCGGCTCGCTCGTGCTGACCAGCGCCGCCGCCCGGCGGTTCTTCGCCTGGGCGGTGGTGACCGCCACGGTGGCCGCGGTCGCGTTCTCCTCCGCGCTGCAGGCGTGGTTCATGCGCGGGCAGAGCAAGGAGAACTTCTCCAACCTCACCGGCCGGGCCAAGGTCTGGGACGCCCTGCTGACGGCGCCCCGGACCCTCCCGGAGCGGGTGTTCGGCACCGGCCTGGGCGACAAGTCGTTCGGCGGGCTGCCGATCGACAACAGCTGGCTGGCCGTCTACAACGAGCAGGGCCAGCTCGGCATCGTCCTCGTGGCGGCGATCCTGCTCGCGCTGGGCGGGATCGCGCTGCTGCGCCCGCCCTCGCTGCCGAGGGCCTGCGCGATCTTCCTGATCAGCTACGTCGCGATCTCCTCGTACACCGAGGCCGGGCTCGGCGACGCCTCGCCCTACCTGCTGCACCTCGCCCTGGCCGCCTCGCTGCTCGCGGCACCGGCCGCGGCCGCACCCCTGACGGCGCCCGCGGTACCGCGGCGACGCGTCCCGCGCTGGAACCGGAATCGGGAGGTGACCTGACCATGCACGTCCTCGTGGTGCACAACCGCTACTCCTCGGCGCAGCCGAGCGGGGAGAACAGGGTCGTCGACGAGGAGGTGGGGCTGCTGCGCGCGGCCGGCCACCGGGTCGACGTGTTCGAGCGGCGCAGCGACGAGATCGCCACCCGCTCGCTGCTCGGCAAGGCCGCGGTGCCGCTCCTCGTGCCGTGGAACCCGGCGGTCCGCACGGAGCTGACCGCCCGGCTCCGCGCCGAGCGGCCGGACGTGGTGCACGTCCACAACGTCTTCCCGCTGCTGTCGCCGGCGGTGATCGCCGCCTGCGCCGACGCCGGCGTGCCCGTCGTCGCCACGCTGCACAACTACACCCAGGTCTGCCCGCCCGGCACGCTGCACCGGGACGGCGCGGCGTGCACCGAGTGCGTCGGGACGGTGGCGTCGCTGCCCGCCGTCCGGCACGGCTGCTACCGGAACTCGCGGCTCGCGACGGTGCCGCTCGCGGTCAGCCTGGCGGTCAACCGGCGGCGGTGGTGGTCCGGTGTGGAGCGGTTCTTCTGCATCTCCGCGGCGCAGCGCGACATCCTGGTGCGGTCCGGCATGCCGGCCGAGCGGCTGGTGGTGAAGCACAACTTCGTGCCCGACCCCGGCACCGACCGGGCGGACTCCGGCGAGCACGTGCTCTTCCTCGGCCGGCTCACGGAGTCCAAGGGCGTGCGGCTGCTCATGGCCGCGTGGGACGCGGTCGCCGCGGACGGCGGTGTCGGTGTGCCGCTCGTGCTCGCCGGCGCGGGGCCGCTGGAGTCCGAGGTGACCGCGTGGGCGGCGGGCCGGGACGACGTGCGCTACGCCGGCCTGTACGACCCGGAGCAGGTCCGGCGGGCCGTCGCGCGATCGGTCGCCGTGGTGGCCCCGTCGATGTCGCTGGAGACGTTCGGCCTGGTGGTCGGGGAGGCGATGGCGGCGGGGGTCCCGGCCGTCGCCGCCGGTCACGGCGCCCTCGCCGAGCTGGTGCAGGACGGGGTAACCGGGCTGCTGCACCGGCCGGGTGACGCGGCCTCGCTCGCGGCCTGCCTCCGCCGGGTCACGGCCGATCCGGCGGGCAACCGGGAGATGGGCCGGGCCGCCCGGCACCGTTACGACCAGGCGTTCAGTCCGGTGGTCGGGCTGGAGCGCCTGGTGGAGGAGTACCGCACCGCGATCGCGGGGCGGTCCGGGGGCGCGGACGGCGCGCCGCCGGTGGTAGGGACGAACGCTGGCTCGCGGCGGGACACCCGCGCGGGCAGGAAATGGGGGCAGTAGATGACACGATGCCGACTCTGCGGCTCGACGGCGCTGGGGAGCGTCGTCGACCTGGGGGCGACCCCGCCGTGCGAGAGCTTCCTCGCCGCGGACGAGCTGGACCGGCCGGAACCGACGTACCCGCTGCACCTGCGGGTCTGCACCGACTGCTGGCTCGCGCAGATCCCGCCGCTGATCACGCCGGAGGAGACGTTCACGCAGTACGCGTACTTCTCCTCGTACTCGACCTCCTGGGTGGAGCACGCGCGCGCCTTCGTCGCCGACGCCGTGCCGCGGCTGGGCCTCGGCCCCGACTCCTTCGTGGTCGAGGTCGCGAGCAACGACGGGTACCTGCTGCGGCACGTGGTGGACCGGGGCATCCGCTGCCTCGGCGTCGAACCGTCGGTGAACGTCGGCGCGGCGGCGCGGGAAGCGGGCGTGCCCACGCTCACGGAGTTCCTGGACCCGGCCACCGGCGCGGCCGTCCGCGCCGAGCACGGCCCGGCGGACCTGGTCGTCGCCAACAACGTGTACGCGCACATCCCCGACGTGGTCGGGTTCACCCGGGGGCTGCGCGCCCTGGTCGCCGACGACGGCTGGGTCTCCGTCGAGGTGCAGCACCTGCTGACCCTGATCGAGGAGAACCAGTACGACACGATCTACCACGAGCACTTCCAGTACTACACGGTCGCTTCCGCGGCCCGGGCGCTGGAGAGCGGCGGACTCGCGCTCGTGGACGTCGAGCTGCTGCCCACGCACGGCGGCTCCGTCCGGCTGTGGGCCCGGCCGGCCGAGGTGGCCGGCGAGCCGAGCCGGCGGGTGGCCGACGTGCTGGACCGGGAGAAGGCCGCCGGGCTGCGGGAGCTGTCCGGGTACACCGAGTTCTCCGCCCGGGTGGCCAAGGTGCGCCGGGACCTCCTGCGCTTCCTGGTCGAGGCGGCCGAGCGCGGCGAGACGGTCGTCGGCTACGGCGCCCCGGGCAAGGGCAACACCCTGCTCAACCACTGCGGCATCCGGCCCGACCTGCTCCCGTACACGGTCGACCGGAACCCCTACAAGCACGGCAGGTTCACCCCGGGCACCCGCATCCCGATCCTGCCGCCCGAGCAGATCGCCACCGACCGGCCGGACTACGTCCTCGTCCTCCCGTGGAACCTGCGGGACGAGCTGGTCGAGCAGCTGTCCTTCGTGCACGCCTGGGGCGGCCGGCTGGTCTTCCCCATCCCGGAACTCAGCATTGTCGAGGTCAAGCCGTGAAGGTCGTCCTGTTCTGCGGCGGTTACGGGCTGCGCATGCGCAGCGGAGCCTCCGACGACGTGCCCAAGCCGATGGCGATGGTCGGCCC
This sequence comes from Kitasatospora sp. NPDC042419, assembly GCF_056437345.1. Classification (NCBI taxonomy): domain Bacteria; kingdom Bacillati; phylum Actinomycetota; class Actinomycetes; order Kitasatosporales; family Streptomycetaceae; genus Kitasatospora; species Kitasatospora sp. NPDC042419. The sequence continues at coordinate 68,030 of NZ_JBWKAW010000016.1, read as the reverse complement.
GCGGCCGCTCATCTGGCACGTGATGCGCTACTACGCGTACTTCGGGCACACCGAGTTCATCCTGTGCCTCGGGTACGGGGCCCACCACATCAAGGACTTCTTCCTCAACTACGAGGAGACGACGTCCAACGACTTCGTGCTGCGGGGCGGGCGGACCGAGCTGCTGTCCACCGACATCGCCTCCTGGACGATCACGTTCGCGCAGACCGGCATCGAGTCGCCGATCGGGGAGCGGCTGCGCCGGGTGCGCCACCACCTGGACGGCGACGAGATGTTCCTCGCCAACTACGCCGACGTGCTCACCGACGCCCCGTTGCCGGAGATGATCGACCGGTTCGCCCGGCGCGACGCCGGCGCGTCGATGATGGTGGTGCCGCCCCAGCAGTCGTTCCACTGCGTGGAGCTGGCCGAGGACGGCCTGGTGGGGGGCATCACCGCGGTGAGCGAGCTGCCGCTGTGGGAGAACGGCGGCTACTTCGTGCTCCGCCAGGAGGTCTTCGACCACATCCCGGAGAACGGGGACCTGGTCGCCGACGGCTGCACCCAACTGGCCAAGCGCGGCCGGCTGGTGGCCCACCAGCACCGCGGCTTCTGGAAGCCGACCGACACCGTGAAGGAGCGGGCCGCGCTCGACGCCGCCTACACCCGGGGCGACCGCCCGTGGGCCGTGTGGGAGCGGGACGCCGTGGGCGCGGGCGGCAGCGGGACCGGCGCGGTGGCGGGGACCGCGTGATCCGGCTCGGGGCCGGGCGCCCGGACCGGATCGCCGCGGTGGGGGCGCACTGCGACGACATCGCGATCGGCGCCGGCGGCACGCTGCTGACGATGTGCCTCGCGCGGCCGGGCCTCAGGGTCGACGCGCTGGTGCTCTCCGGCGGTGGCGGCGAGCGGGAGCAGGAGGAGCGGGAGGCGCTCGCCGCCTTCTGCCCGGACGCCGACCTGCGCCTGACCGTGCTCAAGCTGCCGGACGGCCGGCTGCCCGCGCACTGGGACGAGGCCAAGGCCTCGGTCGAGGAGCTGCGCGGGCGGACCGAGCCGGACCTGGTCCTCGCACCGCGCACCGAGGACGCGCACCAGGACCACCGCGGCCTGGCGCGGCTGGTGACCACCGCGTTCCGCGACCACCTCGTACTCGGCTACGAGATCGTCAAGTGGGACGCCGACCTCGGCCGTCCGACGGCGTACCAGCCGCTCTCCCCGGAGGTCGCCGAGGAGAAGGTGCGGCTGCTGCAGGAGCACTACCCCTCGCAACGGCACCGGCCCTGGTACGACCGGGAGGCCTTCCTCGGGCTGGCACGGATCCGCGGCATCGAATGCCACGAGCGCTACGCCGAGGCGTTCGCGGTCACCAAGTTCACACTCGATCTCGGCACTCTCAACCTGGGGGGTTGAACCATGCGCGTACTGCTGACCGGACACCAGGGCTACCTGGGCACCGTGATGGCCCCGGTCCTCGCGGCCGCCGGACACGACGTCGTCGGGCTGGACGCCGGCCTGTTCGCGGACTGCGTCCTCGGCCCGACGCCCGCCGACCCGCCGGGGCACCGGGTGGACCTGCGCGACGTCACGGCCGACCACGTGGCCGGGGTGGACGCCGTGATCCACCTGGCCGCGCTGTCCAACGACCCGCTGGGCTCGCTGGCGCCGGACCTCACCTACGACATCAACCACCACGCCTCCGTGCGGCTGGCCCGGCTGGCCCGCGAGGCCGGGGTGCGGCGCTTCCTGTACGCGTCGACCTGCTCGGTCTACGGTGCCGCCGGCGGTGACGACCTGGTCACCGAGGACGCCCCGCTGCGGCCGGTGACGCCGTACGCGGAGTCCAAGGTGCGGGTGGAGGACGACCTGCACGCGCTGGCCGACGGCGACTTCAGCCCGGTGTACCTGCGCAACGCCACCGCCTTCGGCTTCTCGCCCCGGCTGCGCGCCGACATCGTGCTGAACAACCTGGTGGGCCACGCCCTCCTGTCCGGCGAGGTGCTGGTGCTCTCCGACGGCACCCCCTGGCGCCCGCTGGTGCACGCCGCCGACATCGCGCGGGCCTTCGCGGCCGCGCTGGTGGCGCCGCGGGAGGCGGTGCACGACCGGGCGTTCAACATCGGCAGCGAGACCAACAACGTCACCGTCGCCGAGATCGCCGGACAGGTCGCCGAGGCGGTGTCCGGCGCGAAGGTGGTGATCACCGGGGAGAACGGTGCCGACCCGCGGTCCTACCGGGTGGACTTCTCCCGGTTCCGCGCGGCGCTGCCCGGCTTCGACTGCGAGTGGACGGTGAAGCGGGGCGCACTCGAACTCGCCGACGCCTACCGTCAGTTCGGGCTCACCCGGGAGGGCTTCGAGCAGCGCTTCACCCGGCTGGCCGTGCTGCGCGCGGCGTCCGACGCCGGCACCGTCGACGACACCCTGCGGTGGCGCCGATGACCGCGGTGGGCGACCGGATGCACGCGCTGGTGGAGCGGCTGTACCCGCTCTGCCGGAGCATCACCGGCGACGGCGTGCGCGCCACCCTGGACATCGTCGGCGAGTACCTCCCGCTGCAGGTGCACGAGGTGCCGACCGGGACGCAGGTGCTCGACTGGACGGTGCCGCAGGAGTGGAACATCCGGGACGCGTACATCGCCGACGCCGCCGGCCGCCGGGTCGTCGACTTCGCCGCGTCCAGCCTGCACGTGCTCGGCTACAGCGTCCCGGTGGCGGCGACCATGCCGCTGGCCGAGCTGCGCGGACACCTGCACACCCTGCCCGACCACCCGGCCTGGGTGCCGTACCGCACCAGCTACTACAAACCCGAATGGGGGTTCTGCCTGGCCCAGGAGACCCTGGACGCGATGCCGGACGGCGAGTACGAGGTGCGCATCGACTCCACGCTCGCGGACGGCCACCTCACCTACGCCGAGCACGTCGTCCCCGGGCAGGTCACCGACGAGGTGATCGTCTCCTGCCACGTCTGCCACCCCGCGCTGGCCAACGACAACATGGCGGGCGTCGCGGTGGCGGTCTTCCTCGCGCGGGAGCTGGCGGAGCGGAACCCGTACCACACCTACCGGTTCATCTTCGCGCCGGGCACCATCGGGGCGATCACCTGGCTGGCCCGCAACGCGGAGCGGGTGGAGAGGGTCAAGCACGGGCTGGTGCTGGCCTGCGCCGGCGACCGGGGCCCGCTGACGTACAAGCAGAGCAGGCGCGGCGACGCGGAGATCGACCGAGTGCTGAAGCACGTCCTTCGCGCGAGCGAACGACCGCACCACGTCAACGAGTTCACGCCGTACGGCTACGACGAGCGGCAGTACTGCTCGCCGGGGTTCGACCTCGGCGTCGGCTCGCTCACCCGGACCCCGTACGCCGGGTACCCCGAGTACCACACCTCGGCGGACAACCCGGACTTCGTCTCCCCCGAGGCGATGGCGGACACCCTCGCGGTCTGCCGGGAGGCGTTCGCCGTCCTCGACCGCAACCGGCGGTACCTCAACCTCAGCCCGTACGGCGAACCGCAGCTGGGCCGGCGCGGGCTGTACGACTCGCTGGGCGGCCGCAGCGACGCCAAGCAGGCGCAGCTGGCCATGCTCTGGGTGCTCAGCCTCTCCGACGGGGAGCACAGTCTGCTGGACGTCGCCGAGCGGTCCGGGCTGCCGTTCGACACCGTCGCCGCCGCGGCCGACGCCCTGCACGACGCCGAGCTGATCAAGGCGGCCTGACGCCGATGACCACCGAGAGGGAGAAGACGACGACCCGGGCGGACCCTCCCGGGCGGACCCGGCGGACCGCCGGCCGGGGCGTCGCCGGCCGGCTGTCCTGGGGGCTGGCCGACCAGGCGGTCTCCAGCATGACCAACTTCGCGGTGGGCGTCTTCGTGGCCCGCTCGCTGGGGGTGACCGCGTTCGGCGTGTTCAGCCTGGCCTGGCTGACCTACGGCCTGGTGCTCAACGTCGCCCGCGGGCTGGCCACGGACCCGCTCATGGTGCGGTTCAGCGGCGTACCGGACACGGTCTGGCGTGCGGCGGCGGCCCGGTCGTCCGGGACCGCGCTCGTCATCGGCTCCTCCCTCGGCGCCGTGTGCCTGCTCATCGGGCTCGGCCTCGGCGGCCGGATCGGGCCCGCGTTCGTCTGCCTCGGCGCCGCCCTGCCGGCGCTGCTGCTCCAGGACTCCCGGCGGTTCGCGTTCTTCGCCGCCGGCGCCGGGCGGAAGTCGTTCGCCAACGACCTCGTCCAGGGCGTCGCGCTCGTCCCGGCGATGGTCGTGGCGGCCCGCGTGAACACCGTGCCCGCCTTCCTGCTGGCCTGGGGCGCCGCCGCCGCGGTGGCCGCCGGGTACGGCTTCCTCCAGTCCGGCATCCGGCCCCGGGTGACCGCGGCCCGCGGGTGGCTCCGCGAGCAGCGCGACCTCGGCAGCCGGTACCTGGCCGAGAACGTCAGCCTGAGCGCCGCCGGCCAGCTCCGGGCGTACGGGCTCGGCGCGATCGTCGGGGTCGGCGCGGTGGGGACGGTCCGGGGCGCCGAGCTCCTGCTCGGCCCCTTCCTCGCCCTGCTGATGGGACTGTCCCTGGTCACCGTGGCGGAGGCGGCCCGGGTGCTGCGGCAGGCACCGCACCGGCTCGGCGGGTTCTGCCTCCGGCTGGGCGGCGGACAGGCCGCCGCCGCGCTGCTGTGGGGCGCCGCACTGCTGCTGATGCCGGACCGGATCGGTGAGCTCGTCCTCGGCGACGTCTGGCACTCGTCCTCGGATCTCATCGTCCCGGCCACCCTCGGCGTCGCCGGCGCCGGCCTCGGCAGCGGCGCGGCGGCCGGACTGCGCGCGCTCGCCGCGGCCCGGCGGAGCCTGCGCTGCCAACTGTTCGCCTCCGCCTGCTACCTCGGCGGCGGGCTCGGCGGAGCCGCCCTGGCCGGCACGGCCGGCTCCGCCTGGGGCGTCGCCACCGCGACCGCCTGCGGCTCGGCCGTGTGGTGGCAGCAGCTGAGGGCCGCCCTGCGCGAGCACCACCGAGCCCCCGCCCCCGAAGTGGCGGACGACATCCCCGAAGTGAGGACTCCATGACCGCCGTACCCCGGTTGAGCATCGGGCTGCCCGTCTACAACGGCGAGGAGTACCTCGCCGAGTCGCTCGACGCCCTGCTCGGCCAGACCTTCGAGGACTTCGAGCTGGTCGTCTCCGACAACGCCTCGACCGACGCGACCCAGGACATCTGCCGCCGCTACGCCGCGCGGGACTCGCGCATCCGCTACCTCCGGCTGCCCCGGAACATCGGCGCCTCGCCGAACCACAACCACGTGTTCACCGAGTGCCGCGGCGAGCTGTTCAAGTGGGCCTCGCACGACGACCTGTACGCCCGGGACCTGCTGCTGCGCTGCGTGGAGGCACTGGACGAGCGGCCCGACGTGATCCTCGCGCACGCCGACCAGGCGATCGTCGACGGCGACGGCCGGGTGAAGGTCCCCTACGAGTACGGGCTCGCCACCGGCTCGCCGCACGCGCCGGAGCGCTTCCGCAGCATGCTGTTCGAACCCGGCGGCGACGACTTCTACGGGGTGATCCGGGCCGACGTGCTGCGCCGGGTCAAGCCGCTCGACAGCTACCACCACGCGGACCGCACCTTCGTCGCCGAGATCGGCCTGCGCGGGCGCTTCCACCAGGTGCCGGAACTGCTGTACTTCCGCCGCGACCACCCCACCCGCGCCGAGCGGGCGAACCCCTCCAAGCGCTCGCGGTGCGTCAACCTGGACCCGCGCCGGGCCGGACCACTGCACCCGACCCCCCGGCTGCTCGCCGAGTACGTCTGGGGCTTCGTCGCGATGCTCCAGCGGGTGCCGCTGTCCCCGGCCGACCGGCGCGAGTGCTACCGCCACCTCGCCGCCTGGGCCGCCAGCCGGGCCCGGCCGGGCGCCGGCGAGCGGGTCGAGGACCGCGCCCCGGTCGACCCGGACCGGCTCGCCGTCTCCGTGGACGCCCTGGTCGCCGGGCGCGAAGGGAGGCGGGCATGACCTCCACGGCGGGAACCCCGGTGCGCGTCGGGGTGTTCGGCCTGCTCGGCTCCGGCAACCTCGGCAACGACGGCTCGCTCGAAGCCCTGCTCGGCTACCTCCGCGCCGAGCACCCGAAGGCCGTCGTCGACGCGCTGTGCGGCGGACCCGAGGCCGTCACCAGCCGGTACGGGATCCCCGCCACCCGGCTGCACTGGTACCGCGGCGAGTACCGGACCGCGTCGCGGGCGGGCTCGATCGCGGCGAAGGGCCTGGGCAAGCTCGTCGACGCCGTCCGCACCGCCGCCTGGGTGCGCCGGCACGACGTGGTGATCGTGCCGGGCATGGGCGTCCTGGAGGCCACGCTGCCGCTGCGGCCGTGGGGCTTCCCGTACGCGCTGTTCCTGCTCTGCGCGTCCGGCCGGCTGCTCGGCACCCGGGTGGCGCTGGTCAGCGTCGGCGCCGCCGAGATCCGCAGCCGGCCCACCCGGGCCCTGGTGCGCTGGTCGGCGCGGCTGGCCGCGTACCGGTCGTACCGGGACGCCCCGTCCCGCGAGGCGATGCGGGCGATGGGCGTGGACACCCGGCAGGACGAGGTCTACCCGGACCTCGCCTTCTCCCTGCCGTCTCCGCCGTCGGCCGCGCCCGACGGTCCGCCGGGCCCGGTCTGCGTCGGCGTCATGGCCTTCCACGGCGGGAACGACGACCGCGCCCGGGCGGAGGAGATCCACCGGCGCTACCTCGAAGGGACGACCCGCTTCGTCCGCGCGCTGGTCGCGGACGGCAGACGGGTCCGGCTGCTCATGGGCGACGACGTCGACCGGCCGGTGGTCGCCGCGATCCTCGACGCGGTGGACTCGCCGCTGCTCACCGCCGCCTCCCCGGCCTCGCTGGCCGACCTGATGCGGGAGACGGCCGCCGCCGACACCGTGGTGGCGACCCGGTACCACAACCTGATCTGCGCGCTGAAGGCCGGCACGCCGACGCTCGCCCTCAGCTACGCGGCGAAGAGCGAGGCGCTGATGGCCCGGATGGGGCTGGGCGAGTACAGCCACCCGGCCCGCGAGGTCGACGCCGACCGGCTGATCGAGCAGTTCCGGGCACTGGAGAAGCAGTCGCCCGAGCTGCGGCGGACCCTCGCCGAGCGGAACCTGGCCGCCCGCCGGGAGCTCGAACAGCAGTTCAGCGCCTTGACGGCGGCCCTCTTCCCGGCGGCCCACGTCCCGGCGGCCGGCCGCGCCCGCGCCCGCTCCGCCGCCCACGACCGGAACCCTGCCCGGGACCCCGCCCACGACCGGAACCCCGCGCACACCCACGACCACACCCACGACCACACCCACGACCACGCTCCACGGGAGGCTCCATGAAGGCGACCGAAGTCCCGGCGATCGCCGGCTCGTACCTGTTCGAACCGACGCCGTACGCCGACGAGCGCGGCTTCTTCTGCCGCACGTTCGACGCCGAGGTCGTCCGCTCGGTCGGCCTCGACCCGAACGCCTTCGTCCAGCACAGCGTGTCCCGCTCGGTCCGCGGCGTGCTGCGCGGCCTGCACCTGCGCTCCGGCGCAGGCGAGGCCAAGCTGGTGCGCTGCTCCTACGGGAAGGTCTTCGACGTCGTCGTGGACCTTCGGCCGGACTCGCCGACCTACCGCAACCGGGCCTTCTTCGAGCTGAGCGGCGAGACGCAGGTGAGCGTGTACATCCCGGCGGGGTGCGCCCACGGGTTCCAGGCGCTCACCGACACCGCCGACGTCTCGTACCGGATCGACCGCCCGCACGACCCGGCCGAGGACGTGACGATCGCCTTCGACGACCCGGAACTCGCCATCCCCTGGCCGCTGCCGGCCGTGTCGGTGTCCGAGCGGGACCGGAAGGCGCCGAGCCTCGCCGAGGCGCTGCGGCACGAGGGGCGGTCGGCGTGAACCCCCAGGACACCCAGGACATCCAGGACACCCAGGACACCCGCGACGCCCAGGACGCCCAGGACTCACAGGGCCGCCAGGGCTCCCAAGGCCCGTGGAGCGCCGACGAGTTCAGCCTGCCGCAGTCGCGTCGGGCGAACGAGAGGCTGCACGCGCTCGTCCCCGGGGGCGCGCACACCTACGCCAAGGGCGACGACCAGTACCCCGAGAACCTGGCCCCGGTCATCAGCCACGGCCGCGGTGCCCACGTGTGGGACATCGACGGCAACCGCTACGTCGAGTACGGCTCCGGCCTGCGGTCGGTCAGCCTCGGCCACGCCCACCCGCGCGTGCTGGAGGCGGTGCGGCGGGAACTCGACCGCGGGAGCAACTTCGTCCGGCCGTCCATCCTGGAGGTCGAGGCCGCGGAACGCTTCCTGTCCACGGTGCCGACCGCCGAGATGGTGAAGTTCGCGAAGAACGGCTCCGACGTCACCACCGCCGCCGTGCGACTCGCCCGCGCCGTCACCGGGCGCCGGATGGTCGCCATCTGCGGCGACCACCCGTTCTTCTCCGTCGACGACTGGTTCATCGGCACCACGCCGCTCTCCGCCGGTGTTCCGGCCGCGACCACCGAGCTCACCGTGGCGTTCCCCTACGGGGACCTGGCCGCCACGGAGGAACTGCTCACCCGGCACCGGGACGAGGTCGCCTGCCTGGTCCTCGAACCCGCCGGCCACACCGAACCGCCGCCCGGCTACCTCGCCGGCCTGCGCGCGCTGGCCGACCGGCACGGCTGCCTCCTGGTCTTCGACGAGATGATCACCGGGTTCCGCTGGTCCGAGGCGGGCGCCCAGGGCCTGTACGGCGTCGTCCCCGACCTCTCCACGTTCGGCAAGGCGCTGGGCAACGGGTTCGCCGTCTCCGCCCTGGCCGGGCGCCGCGAGCTGATGGAGCGGGGCGGGCTGCGGCACTCCGGCGAGCGGGTGTTCCTGGTGTCCACCACGCACGGCGCGGAGACGCACTCGCTGGCCGCCGCAATGGCCGTGCAGACCACCTACACCGAGGAGGGCGTCACCGCCCGCCTGCACGCCCTCGGCGAGCGGTTGGCCGCCGGTGTCCGCGAGGCCGCCGCACACGCGGGCGTCGGCGACCACCTCGTCCTCCGCGGCCGGGCCAGCAACCTGGTCTTCGCCACCCTCGACGAGGACCGGCAGCCGTCGCAGCAGTACCGCACCCTGTTCCTGCGCCAGCTCCTCGCGGGCGGGGTGCTGGCACCGTCGTTCGTGGTGAGCAGCGCGCTCGACGACGCCGACATCGACCACACCGTCGACGTGGTGGCCCGGGCCTGCGCCGTGTACCGGAAGGCGCTGGACGCCGGCGACCCCACCCCCTGGCTCGCCGGGCGGCCGGTGAAACCCGTGTTCCGCCGCCTGGTGTGACGCACCGTCACACAGGTCGGGCAGCCCGGTGTGACTCGGGGTGACGTGGCGTCGTCCGGCGTGACGTCAGCGACGCTCCCGCCGGACGACGTCGGCCGTCCGGTCGACCGCCCACGCGGTCGCCGGCACCACCGCCAGCGCGGTGCACAGGCCGCCGAGGGCGTCGGTCGGGTAGTGCGCGTCCAGAGCGACCTGCGCCCAGCCCATGACGGCGCCGGCGACCAGCGCCGCGGCGAGCACGAGCAGGGTGCCGGCCGTCCTGCCGAGGCCGGGCCCGTCCCGGCCTCGGCGGCGGGTCGCGAGCATCGCCACCGCGAGCGCGAACGCGGCGGCGAAGGCGGTGTGCCCGCTCGGGTAGGACAGGAACCCGCCGTGGATGGTGCGCCCCACCAGGTGCTTGAGCAGCGTCGTCGTCCCCACGGTGACGCCGACGCCGGCGACGACGAAGACCGCTGCGCGAGGACGCCGGAGCAGCAGGCAGCCCGTCACAGTGGCCGCGACCAGCGTCGCGGCCCCCACCGGCTCCCCCAAGGAGTCCGCCGCCAACGCGACGTTCCGCCACGACGGCCCCACCCCGTCCACCGCCGCCCGGGCCCGCGCGTCCACCGTGCCGGGATCGCCCACGCCGGCGTACCGGATCCCGAGCACGACGACCACCAGCGCGGCGAGGGCCGCGATCAGCCCGAGCCCCGCGCGCAGCGACGGGGGCAGCACCACGGGCGCCGGCCGGCCGGTCACGCGACCACCGCGCCCGCCCGGCTCGCGGCCGGGACCGGTTGCCGTCCTGATGTCCGTTCGGGCTCCACCTCTTCAGGCATGGGCCGAGTATGTCAGCGGCCCACCGGCGCCGACGGCCGTTCACGGAGAACGGCTCCCCCGGACCGGGCGGGGCGGCCGCTGGCGCGGGCGACCGTGCACCGACGCCGCCGCACCGGGGGCGGCGCTCCGGCGGCTCGGTACCCGGCTAGGCGGAGACGGGGAAGTCCTTGCGCTTGATCTTGGCGCGGCGGCCGTCCGGGTGGTGGAAGACGATGCCCTCGGCCAGGGTGCCGGGGGCGAAGCGGCTCTCCAGTTCGGTGAGGTAGTCGCGGAGGCCGGCGTAGTCGCGCGGAACGCCCTGGTAGACCGGCACCTCCAGGTTGAACGGCACGCACCGGTGGTCGTCCAGGCCCAGGGGGTTGCCCTGGATGCGGGGGCCGAGCGCCTCGCAGGAGTGCTCGCCGTCCGGCCACGAGGTGACGTCGGTGTTGCGGGCGGCGGCGAGGACCCACTTGTCCTCCGCGGCACCCTCGGCGGTGTCGACGTACCAGCCGTCGGTGATCCCCTGCTTCTTCTGCGGCTTGCTCGGGTTGCGCCGCTTCTCCACCCGCACCAGCTGCCCGGCCCGGACGGTGAGCCGGATGTTGGTCCCGTCGAGCTTCTCCGTCGGGGCTCCCTCGCCGTCGAACACCCATGCACACTCCCCCCGTGGCCGGTCGACGACCCGGAAGTCGCCGTCACGCTCGAACAGTGTGGGGATCTTCTCCATGACCTGCCTGCCCTTCCTGACCTGACCGACCAGTTCCTCGTGGGTGACGGCACCCGTCGCCAGACCGGCCGCCAGCGCGCGGACCAGGTCCGCGACCGAGACCTCGGCCTCGACGGCGACCCGCTTGAGTGCCTTCTTCTCCTCGGGCGAGATCCAGGCCACCAGCCGGGACCAGCCTTCGGGCGGTGTCCACCGCGCCAGCTGCTCCGGGTTCTTCCGGGGCCGGCCGCGCCCCCTGCGTTCCTCCATGGGCGGGACCCTAGGTCGGCAATTGAAGTTGTGTCAATTGGCATAACAGAAAATGGGAGGCCGGGCCCCCGCCCGCCCGCGCCCCCGCGCGGGCGGGCAGGGGCCCGGCGACCCCGAAGGGTCCCGCCGGCCGCCTCCGAAGCGCCCCGCCGGCCGCGTCCACCGACCCCGCCCCGCCGTCGACGTTCGAACGCGGAACGACGGCGCGGGCACACACCCCGGCCGCGACGAAATCCTGCCGAAATATTGCACGGACCGGACCGGGCGGTAGTATCGGTTTCCGCGCTGACTGGCAATCAAGCGCGCGCCATTCATTGGACATTGCTGTCGGGGGGCGTCGGACCGCCCCTCGGGTGGGGACGACGTGGGAAGTCGCCGGGCCGCGCCCCCCTTCCCACCCTCCGCACCGGAACCGGCCACCGGAACCGGTATGAATCCAGAGAGCGTCCATTGGTTTCCATCGCACATTCCGAGCTCGATGTCTTTCCACTCTGCCTCGGCGGCAGCGTCTTCGGATGGACCGTCGACGAGCAGACCTCGTTCCGCGTTCTCGATGCCTATGCCGCCGCGGGCGGGAACTTCATCGACACCGCCGACTCCTATTCGCAGTGGGCCCCCGGAAACACCGGCGGGGAGTCCGAGTCCATCCTCGGCAACTGGCTGGCGGCGCGCGGCCGGCGGGACCGTTTCGTGATCGCCACCAAGGTGGGCCGGCTGAACGGGCTGTCCGGGCTCACCGCGAAGGTCGTCCGGCAGGCGGTGGAGGACTCGCTGCGCCGTCTGCGGACGGACCACATCGACCTCTACTACACGCACGCGGACGACCCCGCGACTCCCCTGGAGGAGACCCTCTCCGCACTCGACGCCCTGGTCACGGAGGGGAAGGTGCGGCACATCGGCGCCTCGAACGTCAGCGGCGCCAGGCTGGCCGAGTCCCTGGAGGTCTCGAAGCGTTCCGGGCTCGCCCGGTACGTGGCCGTCCAGCCCCCTTACAACCTCATGGAACGCGAACCCTTCGAGGGCGGGATCGCGCCGGTCTGCGAGCGCGAGGGCGTCTCCTGCGTCCCGTACTTCGCCCTGGCACAGGGCTTCCTGACGGGCAAGTACCGCGAGGACGCACCCGCCGTCCACAGCGTCCGCAGCGACGCGGCGCGACCGTACGGTGAGATGCCGCGCGGCCGCGCGGTGCTCCGGGCGCTGGACACGATCGCCGCCGGGCACGGCACCGCCCCGGCCGCGGTGGCCCTGGCCTGGCTGAGGGCGCAGCCCCACGTCGTCGCCCCGCTCGCCAGCAGCAGGACGCCCGAGCAGCTCGCCGAACTGATCCCGGGCGCGACCCTGGAGCTCTCCCCGGCCGAGGTCGACTCGCTGGACACCGCGTCGCGGACCACCGCGGCGGACGACCGTGCGCACGTCGGCTGAAGGGGGCGGAGTCGCCGTGTCCCTCGCCCCGCACACCGTCCTGATCGGGTTCGACGCCCTCAAGTCCTTCATCACGGTCGCACGCGACGAATACGAGGCCTGTACGCCGGAGGAACCGCCCTCCTGTTTCGCCCTCCTGCTGGGCACCGTCGTCGACGGTGTCGCGGCCGTCACCGCCGTCCAGTTCGCGAGCAACGTCCGGGCCACCGACCCGAGGGCGCTGGAGGAGTTCGCGCGATCCATAGAGCCGTGCTTCGGAGCCGCCTACCGGAACCCCCGCCGGGGATTCTGGTGCAGCTCGAAGGACCTGCTCCGCATTCACCGGCAGGCGGACAGTGAAGGGGTCGAGATCCTGGGCTCCGTCCACCTGCACCCCGACTGGCACCGGATCGGCCCGCCCGAGGAGCGCGGGCTGCGAATAAGCGAGGATCCGACACCGATGGACCGCTACATGTTCGACAACAGCCGGTACCCGGTGAACATGATCTGCTATCTGGAATCCGGCCCGCAGGGGGCTTCCGCCGCGCTCGCGGCGTGGGGTCCTCCCCCCGAGGGCGAGGAATCGGCGCCGTGCCCCCGCCTCGTCCTGAGGTTCAGCGCCTCCTGAGGTCCGGCGCTCCCCGAGCGGCGGCAGGCCGGCTCGGGAGCGGTTCCGGTGTGCGGTGCGCCGTACACCGGAACCGCCCCCGGCAGGAGCCGGAGCCCTCAGGCCTGCCGCTTCACGCCGATGACCGCCGCTCCCAGCAGGCACGCGGCGGCGGCGGTGACGTAGGCGAGGTGGTAGCCCGCGAGCTGGTCGTCGGTGGTCGCCGCGACCAGGACCATCACCGCCACTCCCACGCTCGCGCCGATCTGCTGCGTCACGACGTTCACCGCCCCGGCGACGGCGTGCTGCTCCCCCGGGACCCCGCTGAGCCCGGCGGACGTCATCGAGGGGAAGTTCAGCCCCTGGCCGATGCCGCTGAGCACCAGGCCGGGCAGCACGTGCTGCACGTAGCCGCCGTCGTGCGGCGTGCCCATCCACAGCCCGGTGCCCACACCGATCAGGACGAGGCCGACGGCCATCAGCGTCCGCGGGGTGTACTTGGCCAGCAGGCGTCCGGTGGCGAAGTTGGCGGTGAGGAACACGGCCAGGGACATCGGCACCAGCGCCAGGCCGGACTCGAAGGGCGAGTAGTCCAGCATCCCCTGCAGGTAGAGCGGTGCGAAGAACAGCATCCCGACCGACCCCATGTACTGGAGGAACGCCGCCAGGCTCGCGGCCCGCACCGAGGCGATCCGGAAGAGGCCGAGCGGGAGCACCGGGTCGGCGGTGCGGTGCTCGCGCACGACGAACAGCACCAGCGCGACCGCCGCGGCGAGGAGCAGGACCCACGCCGAGGCGCCGTCACTGCTCACGCCGACGATGAGCAGGGTGAGTCCGAGCGTGCCGGAGATCGCACCGGGCAGGTCCAGCCGCCCGCTGTGCCCGGCACCGCCGGGCAGTCCGGCGCGCGTCGCGGCCAGCACGGCGAGCCCGAGCAGCACCGAGAACCACAGCACCGAACGCCAGCCGAAGAACTGGGTCAACACGCCGCCCAGCATCACCCCGCCGCTGAAGCTGGCGGCGCCGACCGCCGCGTAGACGCTGAGTGCCCGGTTGCGCGCCGGGCCGGCCGGGAACGTCTCGGTGAGCAGGGCCAGCGCGGCCGGCCCCGACAGGGCGGCGCCGATGCCCTGGGCGGCGCGCGCGGCCAGCAGCACCCCGATGCCGGGAGCGACCGCCCCGACCAGCGCGGACACGGTGAACAGGGCGACGCCGACCTCGAACACCCGCCGCCGTCCGAGGACATCGGCGAGTCGGCCGCCCACCAGCAGGAAGCCGGCGAAGGTGACGGCGTAGGCGGTCATGACCCACTGGAGCGTGCTGTCGTCCAGGTCGAAGCGCTCGCCGATGGACGGCAGCGCGGCGTTGAGCACTCCGAGGCCGCTCACGTCCAGTGCGAGCGCCCCGGCCAGTACGCCGAGTGCCAGCCCCGGCCGGTGCAGCGGCTCGACCGCGGTGTCGGTCATGCGGGCCCGCCGTCCGAGTCGCGGCCGGCGGGCGCCGGACCGGGTCGGTCACTGCGCCGCGGCCGGGCGGGCGCCTCCTCGGGGGCTTCCGGCCCGGCGGTGCCGGCCCGCGCACCGGGAGGTGCGGCCACGGGCACGCGGTGATGCGGGGGACGTCCGGCTAAGGAGCCGTCGGCGCCGGCTGACGCCCTGTCAGAGATCTCAACTGCCATGGGGGTCAGCTTGCATCGGCCACTCATCCGCTGTCCACCCCACCCCGTGCGCACACGATACTGGACCGCCCTCCAGCCGTTTCCCGGCATTCCGCCCACCGTGAGGGGGGCGCCGCCGGTACGCACCCGAGGCGGCCGCGACGGCCGCGACCCGCCCCCGACCCGACCGCGGCCGCCCCGTGGCCGCGGCCGTTCCGGGCGGGGACGCCCGGTTTCGGGCGTGAGGCCCGGGATGCCGTACCGACCTCAGGTCCGAGGGGAATGAACCGGACACTTTGGCGATCAAATCTCGCCATCGCCTCAACCGGCGCCCGAACGTGGGCGATCCTGTGGTCGACGCACTCTTCGTGCTCAAGGTCGGATGAAGCGACCAGCGCTGCGGGATCCTCAGCAGCGAAGTGCCCGGGAGACCGATCGACGAGAGCCGCACTCGTCGGTGACAGTACGCAGTGACCTGCCGATCCGTCTTTTCGCGACCACTCAAGCAACCTCGAAGCCCCTGATCCTCAACACGCACTGCTGAGTCGTGCGGTCGGCGTTTCGGGTACTCCTGCATGCCACGAGAGGAGCAGCGTTGCCCGAGCGCAAACCCACCCATGTCATGTCCAGGTCGAGATCATCATCGGCCGGGCGCCTGCGGCCGACGGGGTCGTCCCACCGCACCTAGCCACCGCGGCGTCCGTTTCCCCGGCGGCGAGGACGAGCCGTGCCGCCGGGTGGACCGGCGCGGCTCGGACCGGGGTTCCCGCCTCCCGGCGCGGGACCGGACACGCCGGTCCCGTCCTCCCGCTGCCCGCCGGCCGCGTCTCGGCACGTACCGCGGCGGCGAGGAGACCCTCCCCCGCACGAGCTGTCCCCCGGTCCGGCCGCCCGGACACCGACCGGCCCCTCCGCCCCGACCGGCCCCTCCCCCGACCGGCCCCTCCGCCCCGACCGGTCGTCCGTGAAGCCCCCACCCGTCCATTCCACCCGCCCTGCTGAGGGAGTCGCCATGCCCCAAGAGCGCGCAGCGCGAGACGTGTCCGCCGTCACCGATTTCCTGCTCTCCCGTTTTGCCGAGCTGTTGGACGTGCCCGCGAGCGCGGTGGACCGCCGGGCGCCGATGCACCGGTACGGACTGGACTCGCTGCGGTCGGTGTCCCTCGCGGCCTCGCTGTCCGAGTTCCTCGGCTGGAGGGTCCCGGCCACGTGGATGTGGCAGTACCCGACCGTCGAAGGGCTGGCCCGCGCGCTCGTCGACGGTCCGGGTGCCGCGCAGCCCGTCCCGGGCACGGAGCGCCGCGGGGCCTCGCACGAGCCGGTCGCGATCGTGGGCATCGGCTGCCGGTTCCCCGGCGGTCCGGACCCGTCCTCGTTCTGGCGGCTGCTGGTCGAGGGCGGCGACGCCGTCGGACCGGTGCCGGCCGCGCGGCGCGAGCTCCTCAACGACCGGGTGCGCTGGGGCGGGTTCATCGACGGCATCGACCGGTTCGACCCGCTGTTCTTCGGCATCTCGCCCCGCGAGGCCGTCCAGATGGACCCCCAGCAGCGGCTGATCCTGGAGCTGTCCTGGGAGGCGCTGGAGGACGCGGGCATCGCGCCCCACAGCCTCCTCGGCAGCGACACCGGCGTGTTCATGGCCTCCTGTTGGGGCGACTACGCCGCGCTGGCCCACTACCGCGGCCCCGACAGCCAGATCACCCCGCACACCGCGACCGGCATGCACGACGGCATCATCGCCAACCGGGTCTCGTACATCCTCGGCCTGCAGGGCCCGAGCATGGCCATCGACGCCGCCTGCGCCGGTTCGCTGGTCTCGGTGCACGTGGGGTGCCAGTCGATCCAGCTCGGCGAGAGCGACCTGGTGCTGGCCGGTGGCGTGAACCTGAGCTTCGTCTCCGACTACTACACCGCCATGGACGCGATGGGCGCGCTCGCCCCGGACGGCCGGTGCAAGTCGTTCGACGCCCGTGCCAACGGCTACGTGCGCGGTGAGGGCGCCGGCGTCGTCGTGCTCGCCCCGCTGAGCGTGGCGCTCGAACGCGACCTGCCGGTGTACTGCCTGATCAAGGGCAGCTCCTCCAACAACGACGGTCTGAGCAACGGCATGACGGCGCCGAACCCCCAGGCGCAGGAGAAGATGCTCCGCACCGCGTACCAGCGGGCGGGCATCGCACCGCACCTCGTGGACTACATCGAGTGCCACGGCTCCGCGACGCCCCTCGGCGACCCGATCGAGGCCAACGCGATCGGCGCCGTCCTGGGCGGCGACCGCGCGGAGCCGCTGCGGCTCGGTTCCGTCAAGTCCAACGTCGGGCACCTGGAGGCGGCGGCCGGCATCGTCGGCCTGGTCAAGCTCGCGATGTCGATGCGCAACGGCGTGCTGCCGCCGAGCCTGCACTACAGCGCGCCGAACCCGCAGATCCTGTTCGACGAGTACAACCTGACCGTCCAGGACCGGCTGACGCCGTGGCCGCGACGGTCCGACGCCCGCCGGGGCGGCGTCAGCTCGTTCGGGTTCGGCGGCGCGATCTGCCACGTCGCGGTCGAGGAACTGCCGCGCCCCGAGAGCTCGCTCCTGCTGCTGGCCGCGGACTCGCGGGAGGCGCTGGCCGAGCGGGCGCTGGCGCTGCGCGACGAGGACGACCTGCGCGCGGTCTGCGCCCGGACGCCCGGCGACGGCCCGTTCCGGCTCGCCGCCGCCGCCCGCGACATGGCCGAACTCAGGACCCAGCTCGACGCCTTCGGCAGCGGCGCGACGGCCCCCGGACTGAGCGTCGGGGAGCACACCGGACGCCGGCCGCGGGTGGCGTTCCTGTTCTCCGGCAACGGCTCGCAGTGGGTGGGCATGGGCCGGCAGCTGCTCGCCGGCATGCCCGTGTTCCGCCGGTCCATGACGAGGTCCGACAAGCGGATGCGGGAGCTGCTGGGCTTCTCGCTCGTCGACCAGCTGCTGGCATCCGACGGCCGCATCGACGACATGGACGTCTTCCAGCCGCTGCTGTTCTCCATGCAGGTCGCGCTGGCCGAGACCTGGCGCTCGCTCGGGGTGGAACCGGACGTCGTCCTGGGACAGAGCGTCGGCGAGTTCGCCGCCTCCCACATCGCCGGCGCACTCGACTTCGACGACGCCTCCCGCCTGGCCGCCCACCACGGCCGGCTCCTCCAGCAGCTGGCCGTGGGGCGCGGCGAGGGCATCGTCGTCATGACCTCCGCGGACGAGGCCGAACGGCACCTGACCGGCGGGCTCACCGTCTCCGGCCGCAACGGCCTGAACTCCACCCTGGTCACCGGCACGCCGCAGGAGATCGACGACCTCGTCCGGCGGCTGACCGAGCAGGACGTCACGAACCACCGGGTGCGGATGGGCCACGCCCCGCACTCGGCGCTGGTCGACCACGTCCTCGCCCCGCTGAAGGCCGAACTCGACGGCATCAGGCCCCGGACCACCCGCATCCCGATGATCTCCACGGTCACCGGCGAGATCGTCGACGGCTCGGAGCTCGGGCCGGACTACTGGGCGGACAACCTGCGTCGGGAGATCCGGGTGGTCGACGCCCTGACGAACCTGCGCGGCCACGACATCGACGCGGTGATCGAACTCAGCCCGCACCCCGTCCTGCTCAAGTCGGTGTCGGAGATCCTGACGGCGGCCACGCTGCCCTCGCTCCGGCGCGGCGCCGACGAGGCCGCGACCCTGCTCGGCTCGCTCGGCGCCCTGTACACCGCCGGGCTCCCCGTCGCGGCCCACCCGTTCCTCGCCGGCGACCGGGGGCGGCACGTCGCGCCGGTCCGCGGCGACGCCGCGGCCGACGAGCAGGTGCACCTCGTGCCCGTCACGGCCCGGACGGCGGACGCGCTGACCGACACCTGCCGCGAACTGTCCAACCACGTCGAACGCGACCCTGGCCTGCGGGTCTCCGACCTCGCCTACACGCTCGCCGCCCGGCGCACCCACCACAACCACCGGATCGCCCTGTTCGCCCGCAACCGGCAGGACGTCCTGGACGGACTCGCCCGGGTCGCGGCCGGCCAGGCGCACCCCGACGTCGTCACGGGCACGGTCTCCGGCGGCACCGACCGGCGGGTCGCGCTGGTGTTCTCCGGCGGCGGCACCCAGTGGGTCGGCATGGGCCGCGAGCTCCTGCGCACCCACGCCGGCTTCCGCACCTGGATGAACGCCTGCGACGCCGCCGTGCGCGCGGCCGGCGGCTGCTCGGTGCTCGATCAGCTCGCCGCCCCCGCCGACGGGGCCAGGTACGAGGAGATGGACTTCCAGCAGCCCGTGCTGTTCGCCCTGCAGGTCTCGCTGGCGAAGGTCTGGATCGGGCTCGGCATCCAGCCGACCGCCGTGGTCGGGCACAGCCTGGGCGAGGTCGCGGCCGCCTGCGTCGCCGGCGCGCTGTCGCTGGACGACGCCGCCCGTGTCGTGGTCACCCGGTCGCACCTGCTGGAGCGCAAGGCCGCCGCGGGCGCCATGATCTCGGTCGACCTGCCGGAGGCGGAGCTGCTGCCCCGGCTCGCCCCCTACGCCGAGCACGCGGCCGTCGCCGTGGTCAACAGCCCCACCAGCGCTGCGGTCTCCGGCTCGCCCGAGGCCGTCGACGCCCTGGAGGCCGACCTCAGGCGGGACGGGATCTCGGTCCGGAGGATCCGGGTCGAACGGCCCGTGCACAGCCCCGGCATGGACCCGCTGCTCCAGCCGCTGCGCGCGGGCATCGACGGCATCACCCCGCTGACACCCGGCATCGACTTCCACTCCACGGCGCTGGCCGACACCGTGAACCCGGTCGCCGACATCGACTACTGGGTGCACAACCTGCGCAACCAGGTCCGGTTCGCCGAGACGATCGGTGCGCTGGTCGACCAGGGCATCGGCACCTTCGTCGAGATCGGCCCGCACGAGACGCTGCGCGGCGCGGTCGAGGAGATCGCGCTGACCCGCGGTGCCCGGGTGCACGCGATCAACTCCCTGCGGCGCGACGAGAGCGACGTCCGCTGCCTGCTGGGCGCCGCCGCGTCGCTGTACGTCAGGGGCCTCCCGCTGACCTTCGAGCCGCTGTTCGCCGACGACGTCGAGGTCGTGGAGACCCCGCTCGTCCAGTGGCAGAAGGACCGCTACTGGATCGACACCGACCCCCGGCAGGCACCCGCCACGGCCCCGGCCGTCGGGACCGCGGCCGGTGTCGCGGCCGGTGTCGCGGCCGAGACCCGTCCGGTGGAGGACCGGTCGGCGCAGGGCGCGCCGGCCGCGGACCGTCCCGTGGCGGACCGGCCGGTGGAGGAGGTCGTCCTCGCCGAACTCGCCGACGCCCTGGGCGTGTCGGTGGGCAGGTTCGACGCCGACGCCGGCCTGCGCGACTTCGGCCTCGACTCGATGCTGGCGATCCGCCTCGTCAACCGGATGCAGTCGCTGTTCGGGCACCGGGTCTCGCCGGTGGTGTTCCTGGACGGCCGGAGCATCTCCGAGGTCGTCGGCCACTTCGTCGGGCTCACCGGCGGAGCGGCCGCGGCCGCTCCGGCACCGCCCGCACCGGCCCCGGCACCGACGCCGGTCCCGGTCCCGGCCGCCGCACCCGTCCCCCGGACCGCGCCGGACCGGGCGTTCCTCGACGAGCTGTCCGACCTGGACGCCGAGGAGCTGCTGGACGAGCTGGACGCGCGCGGCCTGCTGGAGGCCACCGACGCCCCGGCCGCGGAGCAGCTGCGCGCCGACGGCCTGGGCCTCGAACTGGCGCCGACCTCGCACGGCCAGGCCTCGCTCTGGTTCATGCAGATGGTCGCGCCGGACGCCGTGCCCTACAACTTCATGGTGACCGCCCGGATCCGGGCCGCCGTCGACGAGAAGGCCCTGGAGCGCGCCGTGCGGGCCGTGCTGGACCGGCATCCCGCGCTGCGCACCCTCTTCGTGGAGGCGGGTGGCAAGCCGTACCAGGTCGTCCTGGACGAACCGGTGTACGAGTTCGTCGTGGCGGACGGCTCCGCGATGGACGACGAGCAGGCCCGCGAGGAGCTGGCCCGGTACGGGCACGAGCCGCTCGACCTGGACAACGGGCCGCTCGTGCGGATCGTCCTCCTGACGCGCGGGCCGGCCGACCACTACCTGCTGGTGCTCGTCCACCACATCGCGTCGGACGCGGCGTCGGCCGACGTCATGATCCGCGAACTCCAGGCCTACTACGAGGGCGCCGACCCCGCCGACAGCGCGCCGGTCGCCCCGTACACGGAGTTCGTCGAGTGGGAGCGGCAGTGGCTGGCGGGACCGGCGGCCGGCGCGGCCCTGGACTGGTGGTCGGGGAAGCTCGCCGACCCGCCCGCCCACCTCGACCTGTCCGACAAGGAGCGGCCGCCGGGCGTCACCTACGAGGGCCGCGACATCGCGTTCCGCTGGAGCGCCGAAGAGACGCGCCTGCTGCGGGAGTTCGCGGTGCGCGAGGGCGTGTCGGTGAGCACCGTCGTGCTGGCCGGGTTCTTCGCCACGCTGAACCGTGCGGTCGGCACCGAGGATTCGGTGCTGGCCACCGCGATCGCCCAACGCGCCGAGCCCGGCTGGGAATCCGCCATCGGCTACTACCTCAACACCGTGCTGGTCCGGGCGAACCCGGCCGGCGACCGCAGCTTCCGCGACCTGCTGCGCGAGGTCCACGCCTTCTCGCTCGGCCTGCTGGAGCACATGAACTACCCCCTCGACCTGCTGGCGTCCCAGCTCAAGCCGCCGCGGGCCGAGGGCCGCTCCCCGTGGTTCGACGTGGTGGTGAACTGGCTGTCCTCGGACGCGTTCCCCCGCTCGGTCAAGCTCTTCCACGGGGTCGGCGACACGCTCACGCCCGACGGCGCGCTGCCGCTCGAACCGCTGCAGGTGCGCAGGCACCTCGCCAAGTTCGACCTGGAGATCTCGATGGCCGACATCGACGGCGAGGTGGCCGGCCACGTCCAGTTCAAACCGAGCTACCTGGAGAGGCCGACCGTGACGGCGCTGCTCGCGCTGTACCGGACCGTCCTCTTCGCCTCGATCGCCCAACCCGACCTGGCCCTCGGCGACATCGCGCCGACCGGCCTCCCCGAGGAGACGGACCAGTGACCGAAACCCTGCACTCCGAGTTCGTCGCGCAAGCGGTCAAGAACCCCGACGCGACCG
Organism: Kitasatospora sp. NPDC042419; assembly: GCF_056437345.1. Taxonomy (NCBI): domain Bacteria; kingdom Bacillati; phylum Actinomycetota; class Actinomycetes; order Kitasatosporales; family Streptomycetaceae; genus Kitasatospora; species Kitasatospora sp. NPDC042419. The sequence goes on along the minus strand of NZ_JBWKAW010000016.1, from coordinate 46,153 downwards.
CGGTCTACTCCGACGCCGGCGTCCTGACCTACGGCGAACTGAACGAGCGCTCCCAGGCGCTGGCCGAGCGGCTGGTCGCCGACGGCGCGGGCCCGGGCGTCCCGGTCGGCATCTGCGTCGAGCGCACCCCCGACCTGCTCGTCGGCATCCTGGCCGCCCTGCGCGCCGGATCCTGCTACCTGCCGCTGGACCCGAACTACCCCGCCGACCGGCTGACCTTCATGGTCCAGGACAGCGGGACCCGCCTGCTGCTCACCACGCCCGCGTCCCGGGCCAGTTGCCCGCCCGGCCCGACCGTGGTCGTGCTCGGGGAGAGCGTGACGACCGAGCCCGGCGCCGAGCCCGTGCCGGTCGTGCCCGAGGACACCGCGTACGTCATCTACACGTCGGGGTCCACCGGCAGGCCCAAGGGCGTGGCCGTCCGGCACGGCGGCTGCGTGGCGATGCTCGCCGAGATGGACCGGGTCCTGGAGGGCTGCGACCTGAGCGGGGTGTCGGCGGCCAGCTCGGTCTGCTTCGACATGTCCGTGATGGAGATCTTCAACGCGCTGTGCCGCGGCGGCGCCGTCGTGCTCGTCGAGAGCGCCGTGCACCTGCCGGAGAGCCGCCACGCCGACCGGATCACCCACCTGAACGTCGTCCCGTCGGTGATGAACAGCCTGCTCGACGCCGGGGCCCTGCCCCCGAACGTGCGCTCGGTCGTGTTCGGCGGCGAGGCCCTGCGCCGCAAGCTGGTGGACCGGACCTACCGGGAGACCGCCGCCGACCGGGTGTTCAACGCCTACGGCCCCACCGAGGGAACCGTGTTCTGCTCGTTCGGGCCGGTGCCCGCGGACGGGACGGGCGAGCCGACGATCGGCCCGCCGACGACCACCGACCTGGTCTACGTGCTCGACGAGAACCTGAAGCCGCTCCCGGCCGGCGAGTCCGGCGAGCTCTACCTCGGCGGCGTCGGCCTCGCCCACGGCTACGTCAACCGGCCGCGCACCACCGCCGAGCGCTTCGTGCCCGACCCGTTCCGGGCCGGCGAGCGGATGTACCGCACCGGCGACGTCGTCGAGTTCACCGAGGACGGCGAACTCCGCTTCCTCGGCCGCACCGACCACCAGGTCAAGCTGCGCGGCTACCGCATCGAGCTGGAGGAGGTCGAGGCCCGGCTGACCGGCTGCCCCGAGGTCCGGGAGGCCGCCGCCGTCGTCCGGGGCAACCGGCTCGTCGGCTACGTCGTGCCCGCCGGCGACGCGGCGCCGCAGGACGGCCCCCGGCTGGACGCCGCGCTCCAGGGCGCCGTCACCGGCAGGCTCGCCGTCGAACTGCCCGACTACATGGTGCCCGCCACGCTCGTGTTCCTGCCCGCCCTCCCGCTCGGGCCGGGCGGCAAGCTCGACCGCAACGCGCTCCCCGAGCCGCCGGCCGCCGGCACCGGCGGGCCGCTGACCGCCGCCGCCACACCGACCGAGGTGGCCCTGTCGGAGATCTGGGGCCAGCTGCTCGACCTCGAACCGTCGGCCATCGACGTCCAGGCCGCCTTCTACGACCTCGGCGGCGACTCGCTGCTGCTCATCCGCCTCGCCCGGCTGATGACCCGGCGCTTCGACCGCCGGGTCCGCGTGCCCGACCTGTTCAGCTTCCGCGACATCTCCTCCCTCGCCCGCTGGCTCGACGACGAGAGCGGCGCCACCCCCGAGGTGGTCCAGTCGGCCCGGGCGCGCGCCACCGCCCGCCGTGCCGCGCTGCGCGGCCGCGGCGGCGCGACCGGTCGCTGAGTCCCCCACTCGAAACGAAGCAGGAGCCTTCCCATGACCGACAGCCCCGAGCAGGACTACGACCCGGGCGATGTGGCCGTCATCGGCATCTCCCTGCGGGCGCCCGGAGCCCGCACCAAGGAACAGTTCTGGGACAACCTCGTACACGGCAGGGAGTCGGTGTCGTTCCTGGCCAAGGACGACATCCACGTCGACGAGACCCTGATCCACAGCCCGTTCTACGTGCGGGCCTGCGGCGTGCTCGACACGTACGACAAGTTCGACCCCTCGGTGTTCGGCATCGGCGACCGGATGGCGGCCGCGCTGACCCCGGAGAACCGGCTGTACCTGGAGAGCGCCTGGGAGGCGCTGGAGGACGGCGGCTACGACCCGGTCCGGCTCAAGGCCGAGGTCGGCATGTACGGCGCCAACAACCCGCAGACCGCCGCGCTCTACAGCTCCCCGCCGGACCGGGTGTCGGTCGGCCCCGAGGCGATCGAGGCCAGCCTGGCGTGGTCGCCGGACACCATGACCTCCAACGCGCTGTACTACATGGGGCTCACCGGCGAGGCCGTCACCGTCGCCTCCGTCTGCGCGGGCTTCCACTACGCGGTCCACCTGGCCTGCCAGTCCCTCCTGCTCGGCCAGACCGACGTGGCGATCGCCGGCGGCGCGATGGTCCGCCTGCCGCACCCCCGCGGTCACCTGTGGGAGGAGAACCGCATCCTGTCGAAGGACGGCCACTGCCGCCCGTTCGACGCCAACGGCACCGGCACCGCGCTGTCCAGCGGCGTCGTCACCCTGCTGCTGAAGCCGCTGGGCCGGGCCGTCGCCGACCGCGACCACGTCTACGCCCTGGTCAAGGGTTCGGCCGTCAACAACAACGGCGTCAGCGCGATGGCGTACGGCCTGGCCCAGCCCGAGCGGCTGAGCGCGTGCATCGCCGCCGCCATGGAGGTGGGCGGCGTCACCCCGGACACCGTGTCCATGTACGAGGCCAACGGGCTCGGCCTGCCGATGACCGACGAGCTCGAAGTGCACGCGGCGGGCATGGCGTTCGGGAAGCAGACGGCGACCACCTCGATCGGCGGGGTCAAGGGCAACGTGGGCCACGGCGGCGTGGTGTCGGGCGGCTTCGGCGCGGTGAAGGCCGCGCTGGCGCTGTACCACCGGACGCTCCCGGCGACGATCAACCTGACGGAGGTCAACCCGGACCTCGACTTCCCCAGCACCCCGTTCGTGCCGCAGGTCGAGGGCGCGGCCTGGGAGCCGGAGGCCGGCATCCGCCGCGCGGGCATCACCTCGATCGGCGGCGGCGGCTACAACGCGCACCTGCTGCTGGAGGAGGCGCCGACGGCCGCCGTCCGCGCCCCCGAGGAGGAGGGCAGGCCACGGCTGGCCACCCTGTCCGCCATGGACGACGACGCGCTGGCCCGTCAGCGCGCCCGGCTCAGGGACCGGCTGGAGGCCGACCCCGAACTCCGGCTGGACGACGTCTGCTTCACCCTCAACCTCGGCCGCAAGGTGATGGCCCGCCGGTGGGCGGCCGTGGTCCGCACCCGTGCGGAGCTGATCGCGGCGCTGTCCGACGACGCACGCGGCCCGGCCACCACGACCGCCGCCGCCCCGCGGACCGACCCCGGCTCCTTCTCGCGCGACGACCACGGGATCGTGCCGTCCGGCACGGACGCGCAGGCGCTGTCCGACCTGGCCGCCGCCTGGGTGACCGGGCAGCAGGTCGACTTCGACGCCCTGCACCGGGGGGAGGCCAGCCACCGCGTGCCGCTGCCCACCTACCCCTTCCAGCCGCGCCGGTTCTGGCGCACGGACTGGTGACCGTGAGCACGCCCGCACTGGACACCCCGGACCCGGCCGCCCCGGAGCCGGCCGCCCCGGAGCCGGCCGCCCCGGACCTGGGCGACCCGGCCACCTTCGCGGACCACGACCTGCACGGGTTCTGGCGCACCCTGCGGGACACCGCCCCGGTGCACTGGAACCCTCCGGCCGACGGCCGCCGGGGGTTCTGGGTGCTCTCCCGCCACGACGACATCATCGCCACCTACCGGGACAACGTGAACTTCACCTCCGAGCGCGGCAACGTGCTCGTCACGCTGCTGACCGGCGGTGACGCCGCGGCCGGCCGGATGCTGGCGGTCACCGACGGCCACCGGCACCACGAGCTGCGCAAGATCCTCCAGCGGGTGCTCTCGCCGAGGGTGCTCGACGAGGTCGCGCGGACGGTCCGGGTCAACACCCGGCAGTGGATCCGCGAGGCGGTCGAGTCCGGCGGCTGCGACTTCGCGGAGCAGATCGCCGGCCGGATCCCGATGACCACCATCTCGAACCTGCTCGGCGTGCCCGAGGAGGACCGGGACTACCTGCTCGGCCTGACCAAGACCGCGCTGTCGGCCGACCACGAGGACGCCGACGACGTCGACTCCGAGATGGCCCGCAACGAGATCCTGATGTACTTCATGGACGTCGTCGAGGAGCGGCGCGAGTCCCCGGGCGACGACGTGATCAGCATGCTGATCGGCAGTTCCGTCGACGGCGTGCCGCTGTCCGACGAGGACGTCGTGCTCAACTGCTACAGCCTGATCATCGGGGGCGACGAGACCAGCCGGCTGACGATGATCGACTGCGTCCGCACGATCGCGGCCCGGCCCGAGCAGTGGCGGCGGCTCAAGCACGGCGAGGTCGCGGTCGAGACCGCCGTGGACGAGGTGCTGCGCTGGGCGTCCCCCACCATGCACTTCGGGCGCAGCGTCGTCCGGGAGACCGAACTCCACGGCGTACGGCTGCGGCCGGGCGAGATCGTCACGCTGTGGCACGCCTCCGGGAACCGGGACGAACGGGTCTTCGCGCGGCCCGAGGAGTTCGACCTCGGCCGGACCCCCAACAGGCACATGGCCTTCGGCTACGGCCCGCACTTCTGCGTCGGCTCGTACCTGGCCAAGGTCGAGATCGCCGAACTGCTCAAGGCCCTGCGGGACTTCACCACCGGCTTCGAGCAGACCGACGAGGCGATGCGGATCCGGTCCAACTTCCTGACCGGGTTCTCCACGATGCCGGTGCGGTTCACCCCCGATCACTCCGGACTGAAAGAGGTCGACTGATGAGCGGCAACCCCTTCGACGGCGGTGAGGGCGACTGGCTGGTCGTGGTCAACGACAGCGGGCAGCACGCACTCTGGCGGCCCCACCTGGAGGTGCCGGAGGGCTGGCGGGTCGTCCACTCCGGCCCGGACCGCGAGGGCGCCCTCGACCACGTCGAGCGGCACTTCACCGCGGCGGCGGGAACGCCGGCGACCTGACGCGGACAGACACCCGGCCAACGACCGCAGGAGCGCGGATGAACATCTACATTTCAGGACAAGGGGCGTTCGCGGTGCAGGTCGCGGAAGCCCTGCTGGACAGAGGGCACAAGATCGTCGGCGCGGCCGCCCCCCGGCTGCGCAAGGGCAAGTCCGACGAGGGCAACGCGATGTGCTGGGACCGCCTGCGCTCCTGGGCCTACCACAGGGACACACCGTGGACGGACTCGGCCGAGCTGCGCGCGATGCACATCCCGGACGGGGTCGACCTCATCGTCGCCGCGCACTCGCACGCCTTCCTCGGCCGCCACACCCGTGCCAGGGCCGCCGTCGCCACCATCGGGTACCACCCCAGCCTGCTGCCGCTGCACCGCGGCCGGGACGCGATCCGGTGGACGATCCGCGACGGCGACAAGGTGACGGGCGGGAGCGTCTACCACCTCACCGAGCGCACCGACGCCGGCCCGCTCGCCGCCCAGGAGCACCTGTTCGTGCCCCCGGGCTCGACGGCGCAGAGCCTGTGGCGCGACCACCTGGCGCCGCTGGGTGTGCGGCTGCTCCTGAAGGTGGTCGCCGACCTCGCCGCGGGCCGGCGGATCGAGGTCCCCCAGGACGAGAAACTGGCGACCTGGGAGCCCGCGATGGGCGCGCCGCCGCTGTTCAAGCCCGAACTCATCGCGCTGCCTGGGACGACGCCGGTCGACAGCAGCAAGTGGGCGCTCCACGAGCGGTGAGACCCGCGTGCCGCTCGGCCCCCGGCCCCGCACCCGCCCCGGGTGCGGGGCCGGGGCGTTCGCGCCGCCGGGGCGTTCGCGCGCCGGACCGGTGACCGCCGGGACCGGCGCGCGTCCTCCGTCCGTCGCCCTGCGCACCGGCGCACCGGCGCACCGGCGCACACGTGCACGCCGATTCGCGCGCCTCCACCGTCTCGACGGGGCCTCTAGAATGAGGGACCATCGCGAGTGGTCGGTCCGCGCACGCACCGAACGTGCGCACGGGGTAAGGGAAGAGGTGTGCCGTGCCCGACGCAGCCTCCGTTGCGTCCACGCTCGCAGCGAAGCTGGACCGGCTGTTCGACGTGGTCCGCCGTCCGGACCGTGAGCAGTACAGCCACGAGGAGGTCGCCCGGGCCTGTCGGGAGGCGACCGGCGAGAGCTTCTCGGCCACCTACCTCTGGCAGCTCCGCACCGGCCGCCGGGACAACCCGACGAAACGGCACCTCGAAGCGCTGGCGCAGTTCTTCCAGGTGCCGCCCACGTACTTCTTCGACGACCGGCAGAGCGCCCGGATCGCCGAGGAGTTGGCGCTGCTGGGAGCGCTGCGCGACGCGGGCGTGCGGGACGTGGCGCTGCGCGCGGTGGCGCTCTCCCCCGAAGGGCTCGGCACGATCAGCGACATGATCGAGGCGATCGCCCGCCGCGAAGCCGGTGGCAGGTAGCGGAAATCGACGTCGAAGCGGTTCTCCCGGCGCTCGCCCGTCCGTAGGATCGCCTCCCGACCGAGGGCGGTCGGACACCAGGGGGTACAGGCGTGGGGCAATCGGGTGGGGTCGATCGCGAACTCTGGCGGCGATGTCGGGGAATCGCGGAGTCGATACCGCTTCCTGAACCGTTCGGCATCACGGCGCTGAGCGAATCGCTCACGCGGCTGCGTGGCAGACCCATCGAACTGATCCCCCTCTCCGGCCCGGCGCCCTCGCCGTGCGGCGTGCTGATCAGCACCGACCGGGCCGACTACATCGGCTACGCGGTCGACACCACCGCACTGCACCAGCAGCACATCGTGCTGCACGAGGTCGGCCACCTGCTCTGCGGTCACACCGGCGGCACGGGCCTGAGCGCGACGGTGGCGCGCGAGCTGGCACCCCGGCTGTCGGAGGAGCTGGTCCGGCGGGTCCTCGGCCGGTCGGTGTACACGGAACGGCAGGAGCAGGAGGCCGAGCTCGTCGCCTCGCTGACGCTGCACCGGGTGCTGCGGCGTCCCCGGCCGACGGCGTTCGGCCGGCTCGGTGACGGGATGGCGCAGTTGTGGCACACGGTCGGTCGGCCCCGGCCGCGGCCCCGGCCGCGCGGCGCGGCGTGGCGCGGGTGACCCGGCTGCCGGCGCCGGCGGCCTGCCTGTCCGGTGCGGCCGCGCTCTGGGAGGACTGGGGCGGACGGGTGCGCGCCCGGCGCGACCACCGCAGACTGGGTCCGCTCTGGTCGGCGGTGCGGTCGGTGCATCCGGAGATCGAACTCGTCACCCAGGACGAGCACTTCGGGCGTGCGGGGAAGCGCCGGCCGGACGTCCGGTTCGCCCTGTACCGGCGGATCATCGAGATCCGGGACGGCCAGCTGTCGCTCCGCTCCCACCTGCATCCTCACGTACCGCTCTGGGTGCGGGAGGTCACCGGACCGGCCGGCACCGGGTCGACCGGCGCCGAGGAGGCCGGCGCCGAGGAGTTCGCCGTCGTGGTGGAGGCTGCCGCCCTCGCCGCCGCGCTGGAGGCGGCCCGGGCCCGGCACCACTTCCCCGCCGGTCCCGGGGAGGGGTTCGTACCGCACCCGCTGGTGGCCGGGCTCCGCGAGGAGGCGGCCTGGCTGGTCAAGGTGGCCGCCGCCTACACCGGTTCACCGGCCGTGGCCCATGTCCGCAGGCGGGTGCGCGAGGAGCTGGCCAGGGCCAGGGCCACGGTGCCGCACTGACGCGCCGGGCACGGGTACGGATACACGCACAGGCACGAACACAGGCACCCGCCGGCCCGCCGCACGGGGGTGGCGGCGGGCCGGCGGGCACGGACCGGGCGGTTCAGGCCCGGGCCAGCTCCGGCATCAGCTCGTACACCAGCTCGGCGGAATCGGGATCCGCCTCCAGGCAGGCGAGCAGGTCGGCCCTGGCGTTGTCCGCCCGGTCGAGTCCGATCAGGCAACGGGCCCGCTGCAGCCGGGCGTCCAGGTCCTCGGTGGAGTCGACCACCTCGTCGAGCAGCGGGAGGGCCTCCGCGAAGCGCCCGGCGTCGTGGTGGACCACGGCCAGGTTGAACCGGATGCCGGGCTCCGTGGAGAGCTCGACGGCGCGCGCCAGGTTGCTGCCGGCCCCGTCCAGGTCTCCTTCCTGGTAGCGGAGTTCGCCGGTCAGCGCCCATGCCTGGGCGCAGTCGGGGTCGGCGGCGAGCGCGGCCGCGTAGGCCTCGGCGGCCGCCGCGGTGTCACCGTCGGCGACCAGCAACTGGCCCTTCAGACAGAGCAGTCGGGAGTGCTCCGGGGTGCTCGCGAGCCCGGCCCTGACGTCCTCCCAGGCGAGCTGCCGCGCTCCCGATTCGAGCAGCAGGGCGGCCCGGTTGAGGCGGGCGTCGCCGAACTCCGGGTCGAGCTGCAGCACGTACCCGAAGTCCGCCACCGCCGCTTCGGTCTGGCCGAGTTCGGCCAGCACGTCGGCCCGGTTGAAGTACGCCTCGGGGAAGGGCGGCGAGAGCCGGATGGCGCGGTCGTAGTCGGCCAGGGCCTCCTCCGGGCGGCCGAGGTCGCGCCAGAGCATGCCCCGGTCGAAGTGGTACTCGGAGTAGTTGGGGTCGCACTCGATCACGGCGGTGTAGTCGGCGACGGCTTCGGCGTGGCGGCGCAGGCCCGCGTACACCTGTGCGCGGTTGTAGCGGAGCACGGACCGGTGCAGCGCGTGCTCGTGCGGCTCCAGGGTCTCGTCGAGCCGCGCGATGCAGCCGTCGAGGAGCTCCAGCGCCGCGTCGAGGCGACCCTGGTGGACCTCGATCAGCGCGAGCCCGTTGCGGTTGAACACGACGCGCGCCTCCCGCTCCTTCGGGTCCGGGTGCCAGCCGGCGAAGGCGATCGCCTGGTTGACCCAGGCGCGCGCGAGCTGGTGGTCGCGCCGCCCGGCGTCGAAGTGGCGGGTGTGGAGCATGGCCGTGGCGTACGCGGCCTGCATGTGGACGTCGGGCGAGGTGCTGAGCGCCCGGGCCTCGTCGTACAGCGGCAGTGCCCGCTCGGCCAGGCCGAGTGCGGCGAAGGAGGTGGTCATCTTGGTGGTGAAGGCCCACCAGTTGGTCGGGTCGCCGTCGTGGGTGACCAGCCGCCGGCCGCGCTCGCCGATGTCCACGACGGCGTGGTAGAACCCGAGGTCCATGCAGTGGTCGAGGGCGTGGCGCAGCGTGGCGGCGCCGGCGCCGGACGGGTCGCTGCCGTGTTCCGCGTGCCAGGTGATGGCGCCCAGCCGCAGGGACGACTCGCCGACCGTCTCCAGCTCCGCCCGCCGCAGGTCGTGCAGCCGGGCGCGTTCGGAGCGCGGCACGGCGAGGTAGGCGGCGAGCTCGTCGGGGTCGTCGCCGACGCCGTCGGCGGCGATGTAGGCGCGGCCGAGGGCGGCGGTGTCGGCCGGCGGCCGGAGCTCACCCGCGCCCGCGGCCGGGTCCGCCCCCGGTACGTCGAGCACCGCGCAGCGGGCGGCGAGCGCGTCCGGCAGCACCTCGTTCCCGGGGCCGTCGGGCCGCTCCGGCGGTTCGGCGCCGGTGGTGACCACCACGGTGAGCAGCTCCGGGTCGATCCGCCGCAGCAGGACGGCGAGGAACTCGGCGTCGGTGGGGTCGGCCCGGTGGGCGTCCTCGACGATCAGCGAGCGCGGGCCGGGGCCCGCCGCCCGCAGGTACGCCTCCAGGAACTCGACCAGGCCGTGGGCGATCCGCAGCGTGCGCAGCGCGGAGTAGAACCTGGTGCGCTCCTTGGGCACCGCCAGCGAGGTCAGCGTCTCGCGGGTGGCGGGCACCAGGCCGCGCAGTTCCGGCGTGGTGGAGAGGATCTCGATGTCGTGCCGGGTGACGGCCTCGGGGCAGCGCGCGAGCGCGTCCGGGACGATCGCGCGCAGGATCGATCCGACCGCCGTGTAGGGCCCGCGCAGGCGCCGGTCGGCGTTCACCAGGGCGAGGACGGGCGGCAGGTCGAGCCGCTCGCGGGCGGCGGCGCGGTCGGGGCGCCGGGCGGCGCGGACCCAGTGGTGACGGTGCTCGGCCATGACGCAGCTGCCTTTCGTGCTTCGGTGCGATGACGTGGTGGCGTGGTGGTGCGGTGGTGGTGGTGCGGTGGCGTGGTGGTGCGGTGACGCGGGTGACGTCTTGAGGCGGCGTCACGGTGGCACGGGGCGGGGCGGGGCGGGCGGGCGGGTTCGGGACCGGGGGTTCGGGGTCAGGCCGAACGGGCGGCCCGGCGCTCGCGGACGGCGAGGACGACGACGGCGGCGGTCTGCGCGAGGCTGAGCACCATGAGGGCGAGCGAGTCGAGGCGGCCCGCCGTGGAGGTGTGGCCGCTCAGTCGCAGCCACACGTCGTGCAGGAGGCGGTAGGCCGTCGGCACGACGACGGCGGCGAACATCGTGAGGGTCGCCGCGTAGCCCACGAGCATCAGCCAGGCGTACCAGCGGGCCGCCTTCCGGTCGACCGGGTGGTGGGCGGACAGGTCCAGCGGCGGCCGCCCGGTCACCCGCCGGGCGGCGTTGCGCAGCACGTCGGCGGCGGCGGCGTGGAGGTTCACGCTGCCCAGGAGGGTGCTGAGCAGGACGTAGAGGTCGGTCCGCAGGTAGAAGAAGCCCTGCCAGGCGAGGCGCAGGACGGTGGCGTAGGCGATCGCGAGGCAGAGCGACGCGACTCCTCCGGCGCTGCCGAGCGTCGCGTCGGCGACCAGGGTGAGGACGGCGATCGCCAGGACGTCCGCCAGCATGCCCGCCATGATCGGCAGGTAGCGCTGCCGCCGGGGCACGCCGACCAGCCCGTCGAGGGAGGTCTCCAGGACGAGGTACACCAGACGGTGGCCCACGGAGAGCCTCGACCGCAGTCCGAGCCGGCGGCCGGCCAGCGCGTGGAAGGCCTCGTGGAGGGCGAGGAGCGGCGCCTGGCCGAAGAACAGCATCAGCACGACGAGGGTGTAGGACGGGCTGAAGAAGATGTTGTCGATGCTCGGGACCAGCCGGGGGACCCGGATCATCTCGACCACGGCGACGGCCGTCACCAGCGCGTAGCCGGTCATGGCCGGCCGGCTGAACACCGCGCGGCCCAGCCGTTGCCAGCGCACCGGCTCGGGTTCCTCCGCGGGGGCGTCGGCGGGGCGGACGAGGTCGAGGTCGACGAGGGCCTCGATCAGGTCGGCGATGTCGACGCTCTCGCCGTGCACGGTCTCGTAGCGCTCGGCGGCCTCGCGCGGTGTGGCGCCGTCGGCCAGCATCCGGACGAGTTCGGCGCCGTCGGCCGGAAAGACGGCGTAGGTGTCGGTCTCCGGGCTGCCGATGGTGACTTCGTCGGCCTCCGGCAGGTAGACGAGCCGGCGGAGCGGCACCGGGCGGTCCAGGTCGGAGCCGGGGGTGCCGGAGCCGCTGTCCACGGAGGCGTGCACGGATCCTCCTGGGTAGGTGGGCGAGGGGCGGGGGGAGCGGTGCCGGCCGACTGTGCCGCGTCGGGCCGGCACCGCGTCCCCGTTCCCGGGGAGGGGTGGGATCAGACCTGGACCATGCAGTCCCACGGCAGGTACAGCGCGCGCGCCGTGCTGGTCAGACGGACCGGGCCGGCCTTGCGAACGACGATCTTCTTCATGACGTTCACCTCCTTTTGCGGTTGGTTACCGGGCAGCCATGAGCTGAGATGAATGCGAATCTGACGCCCACTCACATCAGCTCGGCCAGCACCAAGAGTGCTGAGCTTGCGGCGATCGCGTCAAGGCACCGAATCGCCCGGCTCGGGCGGCACCGGGGCACCTGGAGTGATTCCGCAGGTCGCAAGCGGCGTCCGGCAAGCGGCACCGGGGGCTCCGGGTCGGATCCGCGCGGCCCGACAGGGGAACCTCTCGCCAAAATATAAACTGAAATAAATGACAGACAGTCAGAGATCTACCCCAGCTGGAGTACTCGACGGAGTGCCGCCCGGAGGCCGACTGCGGCGCAGGTGCGGCCGGGTCGGCCCGGGACCGGCCCTCGGCCGACCCCGGCGCCACCGTCGACGCGCTCGCGGCCCGGGTCGGCGACAGCGACCGCCCCCTGGAACGAACTGCCGCTGACCGGCCACGGGAAGCTCGACCGGGACGCGCCGCCGGCGCCGGCGGAGGACGGCTTCCGCCCCGGCCGGGCACCCGCGGACCCGGAGGAGGCCCTGGTCTGCGGGGTCCTCGCGGACCTGCTGGACCGGCAGGAGGTCGGCGCGGACGACGACTTCTTCGACCTCGGCGGCCACTCCATGCTGATGGTGCGGCTGCGGGACCGGCTGGACCGCGAGGCCGGGGTCCACCTCGGCATCGCCGACCTCTTCACCCACCCGACCGCCGCCGCACTGGCCGGCCTGTTGAGAGCCCGCGGCGTCCGCCGGACACCCTGACGACGTGACGGGGCGTCCGGCGGGGCGGGACCGGGGCGGACACCGAGCCGGTGCCCGCCCCGGTCCTGCTGCCGCGTCAGACCACGGCCGCGGCGGCGGTCTCGGACCCGCCGTCCCGGTGCGCGGCGTCCCGGTGCGCGCCGTCCTCGTGCCCGCCGTCCTGGTGCCCGCCGTCCCCGACCGCGAGGCGTCCGGCGGTGAAGACGTACCGGACCCGGCGGAGGGCGTCGAGGTCGGCCAGCGGGTCGCCGTCGACGACGAGGACGTCGGCGCGCATGCCGGGGGCCAGGGTGCCGGTGTCGGCCAGCCCGAGGGCGTGGGCGGGGCCGGTGGTGGCCATGTCGAGGATCTCGGGGCGGCTGAAGCCGAGGGAGGCGAAGAACTCCAGCATGCCGACGTAGTCGCCGAAGCGGGCTCCCGGCACCCCGGCGTCCGTGCCGGCGATGAACCGGACTCCGGCCTCGCGCATCTCCCGGATGACCCGGGCGAAGGCCTCCGCCCGGTCCGGCCCCAACTGCCCCAGGAACAGCCGCCAGTCCCCCGACACGCACCGGCAGACGGCGATGTCGCGCTCGACGATCCGGCGGGTGGTCTCCAGGTCGTGGACGATGCCCTCGGCGGTGCGCCAGGAGCAGTGCTCCAGGGTCCGGACGCCGGCCGCCACGCAGTCGGCGATGGTGTCGGTGCCGTGCGCGTGCGCGGCCACCCCCAGCCCGTGCCGGGCGGCTTCGTCGACGATCAGCCGGAGCCGGTCGGCGGTGAACTGCGCCTCCCACATGCGCGGCCCGTTCGGTGTGAGGGCGCCTCCGGAGGCCATGACCTTGATCAGGTCGGCCCCGGCCGCCGCATTGCGGGCGATCCGGTCGCGGATCTCCTCCTCGGTGGCGACCTCGCCCCCGAGGAACCCGCAGTGGCCGCCGGGCGAGGTCAGCGGCGCGGTCGCGGCGAGGATCCGCGGACCGCGGGCCTTCCCGGACCCGATGGCCTCGCGCAGCTCCACCGCGAGCGCGTCGCGGTCTCCGAGGTCCCGCACGGTCGTCACCCCGGCCGCGAGCATCTGCTCGGCGCGGGCCGCCATGGCGGCGGCGAGCTCGGCGGGGTCGGCGCGGGCCACGGCGGCCACCGGGTCGGGCCCGGCGTCGAAAGCGAGGTGGACATGACAGTCGATGAGACCTGCCATCACCGTCGCCCCGGGGCACCGCAACCGCTCCACCCCCGCGTCCACCGAGCGTTCCAGCGCCGCCGCGGAACCCACGGCGGCGACCACGCCGTTCTCCACGAGCACGGCACCGTCCTCGACCACCCGGCCCGCGGGTCCGGTGACGACACGGTCAGCGGTGATCAGTAGCGTCTTCACGACTGCCTTTCGCATAAGCCTGGGAGATGGCGACGAGTTCACGGGCGTCGGCCCCGAGCCCGCCCCCCGAGGGGAACGCCACCCGCGCGGCGGGCAGCGCGGCGTCGGGGTCCTCGACGGCGGGCTTCAGGGTCAGGGCCTCGGCGATGTGGCGGGCGAGCCGGTCGGCCGGTCCGCCGGCGAGGTCGTCGGCCGGGGCCACGCGCGCCAGGTAGGGGCTCAGCCGCACCAGCCCGTCGCGGCACTCGATGAGCCGGCGGTAGAACCGCTCATGGGTCCGGCGAAACCGGATCCGGTTCCAGCGGGACCCCTGCGGCTCCCGCTTCAGGACGAGTTCGGGATACGCGGTGACGAGGGCGGTCCACAGCGGGGCGAGCCCCTCGTACATCCGGCGGTGGTGCAGCACCGAGCGGACGTGCGCGACGAGTTGAGCGCCGGCCGAGTAGCCGATCCCGATCACCACCAGGCCCATCGCCCAGTCGTTCACCGACCAGTTGACGGTGTTGAACGCCTGGTACGACCCCGGTTCGCGGATCCGCAGGCACACCCAGACCACCCGGTTGACCGAGGTGACCGCCAGCACGGCCAGTCCGAGCGTCATCGTGCGCAGTCCGAGCGCCAGGTGCCGGCTCGCCATCCGCGCGTAGCGGGCCGCCCAGAGCGCCGAGGTCAGGTAGGCGTAGAGGAAGTAGGCGTTGCCGACGACGTAGAACGTCGCGATGGACGGCCGCGCCATGTGCGGGGTGCCCAGCGAGTGGCCCCGCAGGGCCTCCGGCGTGGCGAGCATGCACAGGACCAGGGTGGCCACCACCGCGCCGAGCAGTCCCGTGTTGAACCGCATCCGGAAGCGGTACCCCTGGTACCCGCCGCGCAGGGAGGAGACGAAGAACAGGATCAGCGCCGCCAGCCCCGCCATGTAGATCGCGTTGAACGCGAGCTTGCCGACGCCGACCGCCGTGGCCGAGTCGATCGCGCGGAGGGCCTGCGGGAAGCTGAGGATCTCACCGGTGGTCAGCAGGAGCAGGCAGGCCACCAGAACGCGCAGGGCTCGGTCGTGCGGCGCGCGCACGAGGTCGATGGTCTTCCATATCGATCCGATGATCAACATGAAGGTCACGGGCTCCTGGAACACTACGTCCACCCCCAGCGGGAGCCGAGGGCGGAGCGCAGCGGACCGACGGCGGCGTCCTCCGGACCGCGGGGCGTGACGTGGTCGGTGACCACGGCCCACTCCTGGACGATCGTCGCGACCAGTTCGGCCTCGCGCTCGTGGTCCTCGGTGTAGCAGGGCCGGCGGAGCCCCCACCGCCCCTCGCCCCACCCCTCGCCCCGGACGTACTCCGGGCCCAGGTCGGGGAACCCCTCGACCGCGTCCCCGTCGTCCTGGTGATCGGCGATCATGTGACCGATCTCGTGCAGGATGATGTGGTCCTGGTGGACCCGGGTGGTCTCCCGCTGGTAGAAGATGCACTCGTCGTCGGCCCGGGACATCCAGAGCCCGAACGGCCCGGGGACCGGGAGCGACCAGGGGATCAACCGGATCGGCCGACCCCGGTGCTCACCCAGCCTCCGGCACAACTCGTCCACCCGCAGAGGGGGCTGGATCTCCAACTTCCGTAAGAGGCGTTTGCAGGACCGGCGTAGGTCACGTTCGTGTACAGGCACCCGCCCATGGTCACATCCCGGGATCCGTCGTTGCAGCCCGATCGCGACTTTCGCCATCCTGATCGACCTCGAACGGGCGGAGCGCGCGACGCGACCGCCGTGACCGCCGTGACCGCCTCCGCCAGGGGGACGGCCCCGGCGGTCCGGGGGAGCGACGGGCCGACCGCGCCCAGGGTACCGAGGAGTTGACGGACCACCAGACTGACGGCCCGACAGGTGGACGGCTCGACAGGTGGTCGGTTCGACGGGCCGGCCGGTCAGTCGTCGATCCGGTGGGCGGCCCAGAACGGCGCCAGGTCCTCGGCCGCGACGGCCTGGGCCGCGGCCTTGAACGCGGGAGTGCTGCTCACGCCGTACCAGTGCTCCCGCGCGTAGCCGCGCAGCAGGCCCTCCATCACGTCCGCTCCGAGCAGCCGGCGCAGCTCGTGCAGCGCGCACGCGCCGTACCCGTAGACGACCGCCTCGTACCGGTCCGGGTGCTCGTCCCAGTACGCCATGCCGTTGGTGGTCCGCTCCTGCGGCGAGGACCACGCGACGCCCTTCCGGCAGCCCGCGCCGTCCCGGCCGAGGGCGAGGTCCGTGGCGTACTCGGCGAACGACTCGTCCAGCCACGGCCGGCCGTACTGGTCGTCGCCGACGATGCCGTACCACCACTGGTGCGCCACCTCGTGGGTGAGCGCGGTCCGGTTCACCCGGTCCAGGACGAACCCCGGGTACTCCATGCCGCTGAACCAGAACTCGTCGTCCAGGACGGCGTCCAGCTCGGCGTACGGGTAGGCGCCGAACGCGCGGGAGTGCGTGTCCAGCGCGGACTGCGCGACGGCCAGCATCGCCCGCGCGTCCGCCGCGCCGACGCCCGCCGCCGTGTGGACGGTGACCGCGACCCCGCCCGCGGAGACGCCGGACACCGTGCCGAACGGGCCCGCCGCCCAGGCGAAGTCACGGACCTGCCGGGCCGTCGCCGTGGTGACGGTCCGTCCGGCGGAGCCCGGGGCGTCGGTCGAGCTGCCGGTGGCGGGCACGCCCAGACCCGCCGGGTGGTCCAGCGCGACGGTGAAGTCGGCGGCCAGGGTGTAGAAGGACTCCCCCGTCCCGGTGTACGGGTCGAGGTGCCAGCCGGCGGCGTCCCGCACCGCGAGCACCGGCAGCGCGTTGCCGAAGTAGGCGTACGCCCCGTGCCGCCCGAACCGGTCGGCGCTGTCGGCGAGTTCGGGCGCCCGGACGGTGAGGCCGAAGCCGATCGTGTGGCGCCCGCCGGGACCGAGCGGCGCGGGCAGGGCGAGCCGCAGCGCGGTGCAGTCGGCCGAGAGCTCCGCCTCGGCGGCTCCGGTCGGCGCCGTCACGGCGACCGCGGGATCCGAGCAGCCCCCGCGGGCGTTGCCCCACAGTCTGAGCCGGACCTCCCGGAGCGGCTCCGAGGAGGTGTTGGTGAAGCTCACCTCCTCGTGCCCGGACCAGCCGCCTCCCGAGGAGTCACCGGTCAGCGCGACCGTGTAGGCGGCCGCGCCCGGGGCCCGGGCCTGCTCGGACCGGCCGCCGCCGACGGGCCTGAAGCCGGCGGCGGACGGCGCGGAGCCACCGCCGGACGGCGCGAAGCCGGTGGCGGTGGCGGTGGCGGTGGCGGTCAGTGCGAGGCAGCAGAGGAGTGCCGACAGGAACCGTGCGGACCTGCTCATCCGTCCTCCCCGGGAGCCGGCGACGGGGTCAGGGTCGGGGTCGGGGTCGTGTGCGGAACGGCCGGGCTCCGGCCGGAGCCGGAGCCCGGTCCCGGGCGGTCGTCGCTCACCGGCCGCCGCGGCCCTCCCGCCGGCGCAGCACCGCCCGCTCCACCGCCCGGTCCACCGCCGGCAGGCAGGCGGCGATGTCCGTGTGGACCACGTACTCCACCGACGCCACCGTGTGCAGGCCCTGCACCAGGAAGGTGTACTCCCTGCCGCGTTCCAGCAGCAGGACGATCGGCTTGTCGAAGGCGCTGGCCCAGCCGATCTCGATGTGGGTGCCCGGGGAGGCCGGGTGGCCGGGCAGGGCGACGAAGACGTCCGCCTTGCGGATCTCGTCCTGGTCGAGCCGGGTGCACTGCTCAGGCCGCATCAGCTCGGCGCCCCACGCCTCCCGGCGGTGGGCGTTGTGGACGGAGAGGCCCTGCGCCTCGAAGTGCTTGATCAGGACGTCGAACGGGGCCCGGGCGTCGGCCGGCATCTCGCCGGTCTCCGGGTCCAGGAGCTGGATGAAGGGGCCGGCGAGGAAGATCGAACGGATGCCCGGGTCGGGGCGGGAGCCATCGGGCGGCGGGACGGTCATGGGAGTACCTCCGGAGCGGCGCCGGTGCGCGGTGTCGGGTGAGGGCCGACCGCGGAGCGGTCGAGGGCGGCGGGCGGTGGACCGGGTCAGTCCTTGCGGAAGCACTGGATGAAGGCGTCGCCGGCGGTCCCGCCGTGGGTGTACTCCGTGGTGTCGTACGCGACGAACGGGTGCCGCTCGACCCGGATCGAGCGGAAGTGCGGGAGGTACTGCCAGCGCAGCTCCGGCTTGGTGCTGAAGAACGGGATGAACACACCGCCGGGGCGCAGCACCCGGACGACCTCCGGCATGGTCCTCGCCCACAGCTCGGCGTCCGTCCAGACGTCCATGTCGAGGGCCGGGTCGAAGAACATCCCGTCGATGCTCCCGGACGGCAGCTCGAAGATCCGCTCGAAGAAGTTGCCGCGCTCGATGGCGAGGTTGCCGGGCAGCTCCGGGTGCCGGGCCCGGAACAGGTCCTCGACCTCGTCGAAGAGCTCCAGCACGGTGTGGCTGCGGGTGGCCGGGTTGCCGGCGATGCGCAGCGCGGAGAGGCCGAGGCCCAGCCCCACCTCGTAGAAGTCCCGGCCGTACTCGCAGAGCATGTCGGCGCTGGCCCACATCAGGTCCCGCTCCCAGGCCTGCATGGCCTGCTCGCCGCCGATGCTGAGGGTCACCTCGCCGTTCTGCTCGATCAGTTCGATGGCCGGCTTGGTCTGGCTCTCCATGGTTCTCCCTTGGTTTGCGGGTGGGTCAGGCGCTCCGGGGGACGACCCCGAAGTGGCGCCGGGCCGTCGAGACGGCGAGGTCCTGCACGGCGAACACCGTGAAGTAGTAGGCCTGCGGGGCCGTTCCGGGATCGAACCGGACGCGGAACGCGACCTCCTCGGCCCGCCCGCCGACGAGCCGCAGCCTCGTGGTGGCCGGCTCCACGGTGGTGTCCTCGCGCAGGTAGGTCGGGACGAACAGGCCCAGCCGGACCGGGCCGGACCGCGCCGCGGTGACCGTGGCGCGGACCTCCAGCACCCCGCCCTGTTCGACCTCGTCCGGGGCGTGGGCGAGCAGGGCGGGGGCGTCCGGGATCCGGAAGGTGACGTCGCCGCAGCGCATGCAGACGGCGCAGGTGGTGTCCAGGACCTGCGGGAGCAGGCCGCGCCGGGTGAACTCCTGCGCGGGCCGGCCGCAGTGGCAGGTGACCTCCCGCACCTGCGGGTCCAGACTGCTCCGGTCGCCGAAGTGCGCCGGGTAGTTCATGAGCTCGTTCTCGGGGTCGGCCGCGACCTGTTCGGTGATCGCGTGGTCGAGGGACTGCAGGTCGGCCGTGAGCGAGGTGTGGATCTGCTCGGGCGACTGGTCGGCGAGGTGGGTGGGCCTGGCGACCCAGAGGTCGACCTTCCGGGCCAGCTTGGTCAGCCGGGGCCGCAGCGGGTGGTTGTGCGGCAGCAGGTCCGATGCGAGGTAGGCGGTGAGCCGGCCTCCCACGGTGAGCAGCAGCGGGTCGGGGCGGTGGTCCGCCGGCGCCGGAGGCGGCGGCGTGTCGTCCGGTGCGCCGGGCAGTCCGAACCGCATGAACGCCGGGTAGGGGTGGGAGCCCGCGAGGCTGGCGTTGAGGGTGTCGACGGAGTCGGCGCCGACGAGGGCGCCGTGCATCCAGGCGACGTTCTCCGGCCGGTCGGAGTCGTGCACCGACACGGCCGAGACCACCGTGCGGGCCGGGCCGTCGAGCGCGTTCAGCAGCAGCTGGTACTTCGGGTCGTACAGGGCGAGGTCCGCGAGCGGTCCGCTGTTGCAGGCGCTGAGCACCACCTCGACGGCCTCCACCCGGTTGAGCGGCACCAGCTTGTCCTCGGGCTTGTAGCAGGGCAGTCCGTACGCGCAGCGCGGGCCGAGCAGTCCGGGCACGGCCGGGGCCGAGCCGTTGAGGCCGCAGATGGTGAACTCGCCGAGGTTGACGCTGTCGTCCTTGCCGTGCCCCTGGAAGGCGACCCGCCGCCACCGGGTGCCCAGGATCTCCGCCTGGATGTCCGAGCGCTCGAAGTCGCGGTCGTCGAAGACCCGCACGCCGGCCGGCCGGGGCGGCCGGTCGGTGTCGGTGAACAGGCCCACTGCGTCGACGTCGGCGGCCGGTTCCGCGTACTGCTTGGCCACGTTCCAGACCACCGAGGCGCCGTCGCGGCCGCTCAGCAGGGTCAGTCCGTGCCGCGGGCCGCGGTAGGTCGTCATCAGCAGCGCCCGGACGGGGTCGAGGGTGAGCCGGTCGTAGCAGCCGACGACGAGCAGCGAGCCGCCGTGCCGGGCGCGGAAGGCGGCGGCGTCCGCCAGTTCCTCCTCGTGCGCCCAGGTCCGGGCGAGCGGGCGGGCCAGCTCGGCGAGCCCCTCGGGCAGGTCCGCCTCTCCGAGGAGGATGCCGACGTCCAGCGGGTGGGGCTGCCGCAGGCCGCCGTACAGCCGTCCGGCGAGCTCGACGCTCGTCGCCAGGTCGGCGCGGCCCTCGGTCGGGACCGGCACCGCCCGGAGTGCCGGAGCGTCCAGGAACTCCTTGACGGCCTGGGGTAATTGCCGGTGGGTGACCTGGCGGAACAGGGGATCGGAGCCGGTCGGCCGGTCGGGCCGCTGGTCGGCGGGGGCTGCGTTCATGAGGGACCACCTCGGGTTGTCCGCGCCGGGAGCGCGGATGGGAAGGGAGGGACGGGAGGAACGGGAGCGGCTCCGGGTGTCATTGCGGGCACAGTCGCGGGAGCGGTCGCGGGGACGGTTCCGGGCGCGGGCCGGCGGGTGGACGGGCCGGCGGGCCGGTGGGGTGCGCGGATCCGGCCTGGGCCCGGAGACCGGCGGGGACTGTGGGGCCGACGGCGGCTGCGCGGACTGCGGGGGCGACGGACCCCGGTGGTCGGGTGCCGGGCCGTCACGCCGCGTACTCCACGACCGGGGCGGACCGCCGGGCCAGCAGTCCCCGGCAGGCGAAGGCCAGTCCGGCGGCGGCCAGGGCGGTGCAGGTCGCCACGGCGAACACCGTCCGCGGCCCGAGCGGGTCCATCAGCAGTCCGCCGACCTGCTGGCCGAGCGCGTCTCCCAGGACGGTGGCCAGCGACGCCCAGGTGAACGCCTCCGCCAGTGACCGCCCGTCGGCGATGCCGCTCACCAGGGTCATCTCGGTGGCGGAGACCAGGGCGATGGGCGCGCTGCCCACCGCGAGCGCCACCGCCAGGCCCGCCTGGGAGCCGGCGAGCAGCGTCAGCCCGGTCCCGAGGGCGTAGGCCAGCAGCAGCCGGGGGAAGCGCACCTGGGGGGCGACCTCGGACTGTGACCGGCCCAGCCAGAGGGCGCCCAGTGCGCTGCCGATCCCCCAGCACGCGTACACCACGCCCGCGCCGCCCGGTGCGCCGTGCTCGGCGACGAAGGCCGGGATCGCCAGGGTCAGCAGTCCGACGGGGACTGCGGAGACGGCCATGACGGCGGCCAGCGCCAGCATGGCCGGTTCCCGCAGCGGGCCCAGCAGTTGCCGCGGTTCCTTCGGGGCGCCGGGCGCCTCCCGGGCGTTCGGGGCGACCGGGTCGGCGCCGTGGGTGCCGTCCGTGCTGCCGTTGCTCTCCGGACTGCCGGTGCTGCCTGCGCCGCCGGCACGGTCGGTGCGGTCGGTGCCGGACGGCAGGCGGGTGTGCGCGAGTCCGAGGGTGCCCAGCCCGCCCAGGACCGCGACCGTCGTGAGGGCCAGGCCGGCCGAGCCGACCAGCATCAGCGCCGCCAGCATCAGCGGCGCACCGATCACCAGGACCTCGGTGAGCAGCGCCTCCCAGAGGTAGGCCGTCTCGCGCTCCTCCTCCCGGAGCGGCAGCCGCGCCCAGAGCGAGCGCATGCAGGCGTTGGCGGGCGGCAGCACCACCCCGGCGACGACCGCGGCCGCGGGCTGCTCCCAGCCGCCCGGGCGGGTCACCCACACCAGGACGGCGAGCGCCGCCGGGTAGGCGACGGCCGTCACGCTCAGCACCGCCGCCCGTCCGCGGCGGTCGAGGCGGCGGGCGATCAGCGGGCTGCCGAGGGCCATCCCCAGCGTGTACAGCGCCGCGACCAGGCCGGCCTGCGCGTAGCTGCCGCCCTGTTCACGGACCGTCAGCACGATGGCCAGCGACATCAGGTAGACCGGGAGCCTGGAGACGACGCTCCACCAGGCCGCGCCGGCCACCCGGGGGCGGGTGAGCAGGTCGAGGAAGCGACGGGGCAGGCCGCTGGTCACGTGGTCGGTCTCCGTTCCGTGGCCGCCCGGGGGCGGCGGGGTCGGGCGGCGCGCCCGCGCCGCCCCCGGGGTGGTGCGGGCGGCACGGGGCGCGAGGGTGTGGGGGCGGCGGCGTGGACGTCACGGACGCCTGGACGCCCTGGACGTCTGGACGTCTGGACGTCTGGACGTCTGAACGTCTGAACGCCTGGGATTCGCGTCGCGGGCGGGGATCAGAGGGGGACGACGTCGGCCTCCCGCTCCGGCACCACCTCGATCGTGAACCGGTCGAGCACCTCGCGCATACGGGCTTCCACCTCCCCCACCGACCCGCCCACGACATGGGCGTACCCCGAGGCGTTGTGCGAGGCCCGCCGGGCCGTCACCGGATCACCGGTGCCCACCTTGAGCACGGCGTCCACGACCCCCGGCATCGCCAGGATCTCCTCGCGGGAGGTGATCCGCCGGATCCTGCCGGACCCGGGCAGCGGCAGCAGCAGGTCACCCGCACAGCGACGCTCACGGTAGTCCAGTTCCGGGCGGCGGCCGAGGTAGACCGCCAGGGTGGCCCCGAACACGTCGAACCCGTACGCGTGCCCGTGGTTGGCGGGGATCTCGCAGCCCGCGAGCCGCACGCCGATCTCGCCCGCGTACACCTCGCCGTCGATCAGGAAGAACTCCATGTGCGCGTAGCCGTGGTCGATGCCCATCCCGGTGACGATGCGCTGGACCAGCGCCGTCAGGTCGACCGGCGGTCCCTCGCCGGTGCCGACGCTGATGTTGGCGTTCATCGCGCCGTCGACGATGTCCAGCGGGCGGCAGGGCATCGCGCTCGGCCACGTGTCCAGCACCTCGCCGTCGAGGATGAGCGCGCACACCTCCCACTCGGTGCCGCCGAGGTGCTCCTCCACCATCCACCGCCGCGCGCCGAGGTCGATCCCGGCGAGGTCGCCCGGCCCGGAGAGGCGGTGGGTGTCCACGCAGGCGAACGAGTCCACCGGCTTGAGCACCACCGGCCAGCCGTGCCGGCCGGCGAACCGCGCGATCTCCTCCGCCGACTCCACCCGCGCGAACTCCGCGGTCCGCAGGCCGACTTCACGGAAGCAGGCCTTCATGGCCGCCTTGTCCCGGACCAGGGTCACCTGCTGCCGCGTCAGGTGCGGGAGGCCGGCCAGCTCCGCGAACCGCTGGGCCTCGGCCTGCCGGGGCTCCGACGGGTTGCAGAACCGGGTCGGGGGCACCGGCAGCTCCGCCGCCCACTCCCGGTACCGCTTCGCCTCCTCCTCCGCCGCCACGCCCTCGCGCACCCAGAAGGCGGGCAGGTGCGCGGTTTCGAGGAGGTAGCCCTCCGGCAGGTCCTGCGCCGTCCCGGCGAACCGCAGCAGGACCAGCCGGCCGGCCAGCTCGCGGGCCGCGTAGCGGGTGAACGAGGACGGCCGGTCGTCCACCATCAGCAGCACCTCGGCGCCGGTCACACCGCCTCCAGCACCTGGCGGACGGCCTTGGCGGCGAGGGCCTGCTCCTCCTCGGACAGCTCCGGGGAGAGCGGCACGCACAGGGTGCGGTCCAGGAGGTCCCTGGTCCGGGCGAAGCCGTCGCGGCTGAGCGCGAGCGGGCCCTCGGGGGCGTGGTTCCACGGGAAGCCGTCACGGTAGATCGAGCGGCGGCCGGTCAGCACCGGGTGGTCGGGCAGCAGGTACTTCCCGAGCGTCCAGTTGGCGATGCCGGCCGCGGTGAGCGCGGCCACCGCGGCGTCCCGCAGCCCCTTGCTCTCGCACCGGAACCGCAGGCTGACCTTCACGTCGCCGGCCGCCCGGGGCAGGGCCTCCAGGTCGGGCCGGTCCGGCAGCTCGGCCAGGGCGATGGCGTACATCCGCTCCAGACCGGCGAGCAGCACGTCGAGGTGCCGGAACTGCTGGCACTGCACGGCCGCGACCTGCTCGCTGGTCACGAAGTTCTCGCCGAAGTGGGCGTCCTGGTTCCACGTCGGGTAGTGCCCCGGCACCCGCGCCGAGCCGTGGTCGTGGTAGCGGCGCATGACCGCCCAGGCCTCCTCGTCGCCGGTGACGAGCAGCCCGCCCTCCCCCGAGGTGAGGACCTTGTTGTGGTGGAAGCTGAACGTCCCGGCGTACCCGGCCGTCCCGACGTACCGGCCGTCGGGGAAGCGCGCGCCGAGGGACTGCGCGCAGTCCTCGACGAGGTACGGCACGCCGGTGGGCAGCGGCGCCACGGTGCCCTCCATGTGGGCCGTGATCACCCGCTGCGCGTCGGGCGGCAGCAGCGTCGGGTCCATCGAGAGCGAGTCGTCGGCGTCGACCAGCACCGGGATCAGGCCGCAGGACAGGACCGCGCCGGCCACCGCGACGAACGTGACCGCCGGGATGTGGACCAGGTCGCCGACGGCGGGCCGGGTGGAGATCAGCGCCAGCCGGAGGGCCTCGGTGCAGTTGTGGACGGCCAGGGCGTGGCCCGCGCCCAGCCGGTCGGCGACCGTCCGCTCCAGCCGGGAGGCCATGCTCTCGTTCTCGGTCTGGTACCGGAACAGGACCTGGTGCTCGATCACCTCCTGCAGCTCCGCCATGTCGGACCAGTCGAGGTAGTTCGCTCCGTAGGGCAGGAAGCGCTGCCCGAGCCGCTTGTCGAGAGAGCTCATGGTGTGTCGGACTCCGTGATCGGCTGCGCCGCGCCGTCGACGACCATCTCCTGGCCTCGGTAGTTGCGGAGCAGCAGGCCTTCGGGGGTGGGGGTGTAGGAGGGCTGCGCGATGGGGATCTTGCCGATCCGCGTGGTCAGCACGTACTGGGGGACGCCGAAGCCGGTGATGTGGCCCTGGAGGCCGGCCATGATCTCCCACCCCTTCTCCACGGACGTCATGAAGTGCGAGACCCCGGTGACGTTGTCGCAGTGGTAGAGGTAGTACGGCCGGACCCGGATCCGCAGCAGCTCGGTCATCAGGGTGCGCATGGTGTCGACGTCGTCGTTGATCCCGCGCAGCAGGACCGTCTGGTTCCCGACCGGGATCCCGTGCCGCAGCAGGCGGTCCACGGCTGCCGCGGCCTCCGGGGTGATCTCCTTCGGGTGGTTGAAGTGGGTGTTCAGCCAGACCGGGTGGTAGCGGGAGAGCATCGAGCAGAGCCCGTCGGTGATCCGCT
Source organism: Kitasatospora sp. NPDC042419 (assembly GCF_056437345.1). Classification (NCBI taxonomy): domain Bacteria; kingdom Bacillati; phylum Actinomycetota; class Actinomycetes; order Kitasatosporales; family Streptomycetaceae; genus Kitasatospora; species Kitasatospora sp. NPDC042419. The sequence goes on along the minus strand of NZ_JBWKAW010000016.1, from coordinate 21,086 downwards.
GCGGCAGCAGCACGGGGAACCTGCTGCCGATCCGGATGATCTCCACGCTGGGGATCGCGCGGAGCCCGGCGATGATCTCCTCCAGCTTGCCGTCCTGGTAGGAGAGCGGGTCGCCGCCGGTCAGCAGGACGTCCCTGATCTCGGGGTGGTCGGCGATGTAGCGCAGGTCCTCGTCGTACGAGCCGCCCTCGTCGTCACGGAAGTACGTGCCCTCGACGTCGGTCGTGTGGAACTTGCGCGTGCAGTGGCGGCAGTAGACCGGGCAGGCCTCGGTGACCAGCATGATCACCCGGTCCGGGTACTTGTGCACCACCCGGTTGGTCTTGCGGTAGTAGGTGTCCCCGACCGGGTCGACCTCGGCACCGGGGAACTCCATCAGCTCGCCGAGCGCCGGCACCGCCTGCTGCCGGACCGGGCAGTCGGGGTCGTCCGGGTCCATCAGCGAGGCGTAGTACGGGGTGACGCTCCAGCGGTACTTGCCCGCCACCCCGGCGATGGCCTTCTCCTCGTCGGTGCTGAGGTTGATCCACTGCCGGGCCTTGTCGGCGGTGGTGATGCGCCGGCGCATGTGCCAGCGCCAGTCGTCCCAGTCGGTCTCCGGGACCCTGGGTCGGATCAGTTCGGGACGGGTGGCAGCCGTGGGTTCGCGGAGGGTGTCGGACATGGCGGCTCCAGCGCGGTGGGGCGGGCTCAGAGGGGAGGCGGGTCACGGGGCGGCGGGCACGGCGGAGGCGGGGTCACGGTGGGGCGAGCGCGAGTTGGCGGACGGCGCGGGCGACGCGTTGCGCGCCGCGCAGGTCGTCCAGGGCCGGGTCGAGCAGGTGCCACGGCCCGGCCGCGTCCGCCGCGGACGGTGCCCACAGGCCCGGGTCGCCGGGATCCTCGGCCGAGGGCAGCGGGAGGACCCCGGCGACCGCGGCCGCGAGGTCCCGTTGGGCGGCTCCGAGGGCCGGCAGCAGGGCCAGCGGCGCCCGCCGGGCCTGGGCGAGGGCGAGCGCCCCGAGCACCGGCGAGGCGAGGAACACGGCGGCGTCGGCGTGGAGCGCGTCCGGATCGGCCTCCGCGGCCCGGCTCAGCCGCAGGCCCGGCTGCTCCGCGAGGCCCTCCAGTGCGGACCGCAGGAGGTCGAGCCCGGTGTCGGCGACCACCTCGCAGCCGCCGGTGTGCCGGAGCGCGGCGGCCGCCAGCCCGGGGAGCACCCCGGTGGCGAAGGCCTTCGCCTCGGTGTCGGGCACCTCCCAGAGCGAGAGCAGCAGCAGGGTGCCCGAGCGGGTCCGGCTCCGGCCGGTGCGCTGCGGGGCGAGGACCCCGGTGGGCCGTGCGCCGCGGACGGCGGCCCCGCGCGACGGCAGCCACCCCGGCCGGTGGGTTCGGCCGACCGCGCGCTCCGGTGGCGCGGCGGCGCCGGACGGACCGGGGTGGCCCGAGTCCAGGTGCACCACCGGCACGCCGAGGCCCAGCAGCCGCCCGGTGGCCGCCCGGTCGTCGCAGACCAGCGCCGCGACCGGCGGCGGGTCGGGGTCGGGCCCGGCCACCCGGCGGAGGTCGCCGAGGTGGGCCGCCACCCGGTGCAGGGCGAGCACCGAGTCCAGCTGGTCCTCCCGGGCGCTGAGCAGCACCCGGGGGCCCTGCGGGGCGCGTTCGTCCGGAGCGGGCGGGGCCAGTGGGGCCACCGGGGTCTGCGGAGCGGAGGTCAGTAGTGCCACGGTCCCACCGCCCCGAGCCGGGCGACGTCGTCGCTGTAGCCCGCGGCGGTGGTGGAGCACCCGCTGCACACCTCGGGGCCGCGCTCGCGGAAGTAGTCGGCGTGGGTCCGGAAGACGGGGGTGTCCAGCCGGATCACTCCCTGCTCCCGCAGCGGGGCGCCGCCGGGCCCGTCCTCGCCCTCCCGGTGGGGGATGCAGCTGCAGGCGTACATCCGCCCGTACTTGCCGTCGACGTAGATCACGTCGTCGGCGACGTGGCACAGCGGTTCGGCGGCGCGCGGCGTGACGGACCGGGTGAAGTACCGCTCCTGCTCCTCCGGGGTGTCGCCGTAGAAGCGCTTGCCCATCGGGACCAGCACGGCGGCCGGGTCGGCGTCGTAGATCGGGTCGCAGACGCTGCGGACGTGGTCGGCGTCCGGGTAGGTGACGGTGCGGTCGAGCTTGAGGGCGGACAGCTCCCACTGCCGCACCCCCGCCTCGGTCAGCACCTGCTGGAGCTGCGGCATCTCGGTGTAGTTGTGCGGCCCGACCACGGTGTTGACCCTGGGCAGGACGCCGAGCGCGGCGGCGTCGCGCAGGCCCTGCAGCCCGCTGTCGAACATGCCTGGGGAGCGCCGGTAGACGTCGTGGGTGGCGCCCGAGGAGCCGTCCAGGCTGACGATCACCTGCGCCAGGCCGGCCTCGGCCAGCCGGGGGGCCTGCCGGGGCAGCAGCGAGCCGTTGGTGATCAGGGACATCTTCATCCCGGCGGCCGTCCCCGAGCGCACCAGCTCCACCACGTCCGGGTGCATCAGCGGTTCGCCGCCGGTGAAGCGGACGTAGCCGACACCGGCGTCCCGGGCCTTGGGCAGCAGGTCGTCGAAGTCCTCCCGGGAGAAGCGGAACGTGTCGCGGGAGAGCGCGAACTCGCACATGAAGCAGTCGGCGTTGCAGGCTTCCAGGATCCGGATGAAGAGGTAGCGATCACGTGCACGCACGGGGCGGGGACCTTCCAGGCGACTCACGGGACGGGTGGGACGGGGCCGGGGGCGGGGGCCGGGCCGGGCCGGGCCGGGCCGGGCCGGGCGGAACGCGCGGGTCGGACGGGACGTGGCGGCGGGTCAGTCGGGCGGGCCCGCCGCGCCCAGGGTCCCGAGCAGGGCGTCGGCCACCTGGGCCGCGCCGCCGGTGCCGACCGCGGCGGTGAGGGCGCCCCAGTCGGCGACCCCGGCGGACCGGCGCAGCGCCTCCAGGAGGCCGTCGCGCAGGGCACGGCCGACGGCCCGGCGGTCGTCGCCCCGCGCCGCCGCCCCGATCGCGCCGTAGATCAGCTCCAGGGCGTTGTCCTCCCCCTCGGAGCGCAGCGCCAGCGCCTCGTCCTCGGCGAGCACGTCCTTGGGCCAGAGCACCCGCAGCCGGGCCCTCAACGCCTGGCTGTGGTACCGGCCGTTGAAGATCTGGCTGAGGTTCTGCGGCGGCAGGCAGACGGTGGGGACGCCCAGCCGGCCCGCTTCCAGCAGGGTGGTCAGACCCGGTGAGGTGAGCAGGACGTCGCAGTGGGCCAGGCGTTCCAGGAACGCCCCGTGGCCGAGCGGGCCGGTGGTCGTCCGGGCCGGGGCGATCGACGCGTCGACCAGCCGGCCGGCCAGGTCGGCGGGCAGGTTCCCGGCGATGTGCACCTCGTCGACCCCGTGGGCGGCGAGGGCCTCCAGGGCGGCCGGGACGACCAGGCTCGGGTAGTGCCCGGGATCGCCGAGCCTCGGTGCCCGCAGGCCGCCCAGACTGATGAGCGCCCTGCGGTACGGGCCGGCGCCGCCCCGCCCGGGGGCGCGGCCGGTGTCCGCGCCCGGGGCGACCGCGCGCTCCGGCACCGGGGCCCGGGGGCCGGCGATGACCGCCTCGACCCAGCGCAGCGCCCGGGCGTCGGCCAGGACGTCCAGGCACTCGGACGGCAGCTCCACGCTCTTCTGCGCGCAGTACACCGTCGCGTCCAGGGGCAGTGCCTCGCGGTCGCCCTCGGACCAGAGGAAGGGCAGGCTGTCGACGAACACCGTGGGCACGCCGGCGGCCAGCAGCGCCTTCGCGGCCGCGCCGTCCAGGACCACCACGGCGGCCCGGACGCCCTGTGCCCGGACGATCTCGCGGACGGCGGGGGCCAGCCGGCCGGGGTCGTCCGGCAGGTCGTACCAGTCGTCCACGGTGTGCTCGGCGAGCAGCGGCCGGCCCAGCCCCGAGGCCAGCCCGACGAACCGCAGCGGTGGGGTCGGCCGGTCCCGCAGCGCGGTGAGCACCGCGCTGAGCTTCCCCGAACTGCCCCACCCGAATTCGGCCCCGACCAGCGCGACGGTGGCGGGAGCGGGCCTCGGGGTGGAGTTCTCGGCGTGCGCAGCGACATCGGACGGCATCGGTTGTCTCTCGCATTCCTGGGACGGCCGACAGGGTGGTGGGCGGAGCGGGCACCGCGCACCGCGTGCACGGAAACCGCCCCGGGAGAGATCACGCAAACCCCGCCGCCGGATCGGTGCGGCGAGGATTCCTTCGAGCACAACCGTTACGCATACGGCCGATCGGCACAAGGCTCCGGATCCGCATTCAGGCTCACGAGTGAATAGCCCGATCGATCGACTAACTATCATCCGATCATTGCGAGTTGATGATCCGTCCCCGAACCCGCCACCGGACCCGCCGCCGAATCCCCGACCCGCCCGGCCGGACCGGGAATTGAATCGCCCACCGAGCGTCCGGCGGCTAGGATCCGCTTCCATGGGCTACCTCGAAGCCACCGGCCTCGGTCACGTTCTCGCCGACGGTCGCGAGCTGTTCCACGACGTCTCCTTCCGCGTACCGGCGGGCGAAACGGTCGCACTCATCGGCGACAACGGTGCGGGCAAGACCACGCTGCTGCGCACCCTGTCGGGCGAACTCCCGCCCCAGCAGGGGTCGTTCCGCGCCCAGGGCGCGCTGGCCGTCATGCCGCAGTTCATCGGCAGCCTGCGCGACGACCGGACGGTCCGGGACCTCCTGCTCACCGTCGCCCCGCCGCCGCTGCGGAAGGCCGCCGCCGGTCTCGACGCGGCCGAGCTCGCCATGATGGAGACGGACGACGAGCCCACCCAACTCCGCTACGCCCAGGCACTGGTGGACTGGGGCGAGGCCGGCGGGTACGACTACGAGGTGCTCTGGGACACCGTGACGGTCGCCGCGCTCGGCACCCCCTTCCAGGTCGCGCAGTACCGCGAGGTCTCGACGCTGTCCGGCGGCGAGCAGAAGCGGCTCGTCCTGGAGGCCCTGCTCCGGGGCCCGGCCGAACTGCTGCTGCTCGACGAACCGGACAACTACCTGGACGTCCCCGGCAAGCGCTGGCTGGAGGAGCAGCTCGCCCAGACCCGGCAGGGCGTGCTGCTGATCACCCACGACCGCGAGGTGCTGAGCCGCACGGCCGGCCAGGTCGTGACGCTGGAGGGCGGCTCCGCCTGGACCCACGGCGGCGGATTCGCCACCTGGGCGGACGCCCGGGAGGCCCGCTGGCAGCGCGCGGCGGAGCTGCGGCAGCGCTGGAGCGAGAAGCACGAACAGCTCAAGGAGCTGGTCAGGACGCTGCGCCAGCAGTCCTCCATCAGCGACGAGATGGCCTCGCGCTACCACGCCGCCCAGACCAGGCTGGCGAAGTTCGAGGCGGCCGGGCCGCCGCCCGCACCGCCGCGGCGCCAGCGGGTCGCGCCGGACCTGCGCGGCGGCCGGACCGGGGTCCGCGCGATCACCTGCCGCGAGCTGGAACTCAGCGGGCTGATGCGGCCGTTCGACCTGGAGGTGTTCTTCGGGGACCGGGTCTGCGTGCTCGGTTCGAACGGCTCCGGCAAGAGCCACTTCCTCCGCCTGCTGGACGAGGCCGCCGGGGACGCGGCCCCGACGGTGGCGCACACCGGCGAGTGCCGGCTGGGCGCACGCGTCCGGCCCGGGCTGTTCGCCCAGACGCACCGGCACCCGGAGTGGGCCGGCCGGACCCCGGCCGACATTCTCGGCGCCGGCGAGGGCGACCGCGCCGGGCTCGACCTCGAACGCGCGATGTCGGCCCTGAGCCGCTACGGGCTGGCCGGCGCCGGCCGCCAGAGCTTCGAGACCCTCTCGGGCGGCCAGCAGGCCCGCTTCCAGATCCTGCTGCTGGAACTGGCCGGTGCCACCCTGCTGTTGCTGGACGAACCGACCGACAACCTCGACCTCATCTCCGCCGAGGCGCTGGAGGAGGCGCTGGCCGCCTTCACCGGAACGGTGGTGGCGGTCACCCACGACCGCTGGTTCGCCCGGGTGTTCAGCCGTTTCCTGGTCTTCCGGGCGGACGGCCGGGTGGTGGAGGCCGACGAACCGGTCTGGGACGAGGGCCGGGTCAGCCGCGTCCGCAGCTGACCCGGATCCGCCGCGGCCGCCGGTACCGGGGCCGGCGGCGGCGCTGGCTCAGACCGCCGGCTTCCACCCCAGCGCGGGGGCGAGCCGGGTCGCGATGTCGGTGAGGATCTGCACGTAGTCCCGGTGGCCGAAGGTGAACGGCAGCGCGAAGACGACCTCGTCGACCTCCCGGAACGCGGCGTGGGCGTACAGCCGTTCGGCGATCTCGACGGACGTCCCCACCAGGTCCGCCGCGAACATCGTGCGCGCCGGCCCCTGCGGGGCGGTGGTGCGCGCGAGCCGGCTCCGGGCGTAGTCCAGGTACTTCCCGCGCTGCTCCGCCGAGGCGCTGTCGGTGGGGATGACCACCAGCCCCTGGGAGACCCGGGCGCGCGCGCCCTCCGGGTGGTGGGCGCGGAAGGTCTCGATCTGCGAGCGCTGGATCTCGGCGAAGTCCTCCGACTCCTCCGCCCGCACCACGTTGCTGGTCAGCAGGCCGAGCCCCTGCTCGCCCGCCCACCGGGCCGAGCGCAGGCTCCCGCCGCCGTACCAGACGCGGCTCGCCAGGCCGGGCGCCACCGGCTGGACGCGGTCGGAGTACACCTCGATGCCCTCGACGCCGCTGAAGTCGGTGGCGGGCTCGCCCTTCACGAAGTCCAGCAGCCGCCGCACCCGCTCGTAGCCGAACTCCTCGGCCTCGGCGGTGTCCGGGTACAGCGCGGGGGCGACCTGCTCCCAGTGGCCGGGCCGTCCGACGCTGATGCCGGGGTTGAGCCGGCCGCCGGACAGGATGTCGGTGGTCGCGAGGTCCTCGGCCAGCCGCAGCGGGTTCTCCCAGCCCAACGGGATGACCGCGGTGCCCAGCTGGATGCGGCTGGTGCGCTGCGTCGCCGCCGCGAGCACGGCGACGGGCGAGGATATGCCGTACTGGAGGTGCCGGTGGCGCACCCAGGCGCTGTCGAATCCCAGCTGTTCGCCGAGCTCGATGAGCTGGAGCGTCGACTCGTGCCCCCGGCCCGGGTCGGCCGGGTCGAACAGCCCGATGGTCAGGAACCCCAGCTTGCGAAGGGGCTGCGAAGGCGACGGCACCGGTTCCTCCGTTTTCCGCGACGGGCTCGGCACGGAGCGGCGCGGTTCGACTGTCACGGCCCGGAGACCGATCGCCGGGCGTCCGGCCACACTCACACGCGGTCGGGGGACGATCAAGTGGCCCACCGGAAACGTCATCGGGAGCAACACGCCCGTGACGTACCCGCAGCAGACCGCGCCGGCGGCTCGGCTGCGCGACCCGCGGCGACGGCCCGGCCCGGCCCGGCCCTGCCCTGCCCTGCCCTGCCCTGCCCTGCCCTGCCGGCGAGCGGGCTACTCCGGCGGCGCTCCCCGTCGGTCCGCGCTGCGGAACAGCGGCTTCCCGGCGTGCAGCCGGCGGCGGATCCGCCGGTAGCTCGGCCGCCCGAGCTTGGGCAGCCGGCCCTCCCGGGCCCGCTTCGCACCCCCGTCGTACAGCTGCGGGACGAGGATCTCCCGCGCGGCCCTCAGCTGCTCCTTCGTCGGGTCGTAGGAGTCGATCTCGACCTCCAGCTCGCCCGTGCCGTACGAGGCGGACTTGTCGGACAGCACCAGCGCCCGGCCGTGGACGGCCCCGGCCACCTCGAAGGTGAAGTCGTTGTAGTAGCCGCAGACCATGCCCTCGGCCCGCAGGTCTCCCCCCACGTACACCGAACCCCAGGAGACGAGGTCGCGCACGACGAGGTCGCCGAGGACGACCAGCATGCCGATCCGGGAGACGTAGTCGTCCAGGAAGCCGTGCACCACGAGGTCGCCGTCCACGATCAGCGCCACGTCGTGGTCGAGGTCCTCCGGCACGACCAGGTCGCCGTGGTGGACGTACCACCCGTAGCCGGAGTCGTCGAGGTAGTCGGAGATGTTCGTCAGCCGGCCGATGCGCTCGGCGTACGCGCCGGCGTCGGGCAGCCGGTCGAACCGGGCCCGCCAGTCGGAGGTGGTCAGCACGGCTCCTGCGTCTCCCGTCGTGCGGCCGCGCGCAGGGACCGGACCTCCAGCAGGTCACGGGCCTGGGCGGCGTGGTCGTCGTCCGGACACCCGGCGATCGCGGCGAGCACGGGCACCGGGAGCTCGGGGTTCTCCATCATGGCGGAGCAGCGCGCGCATTCGGCGGCCCAGCCGAGCAGGAGGTCGCGCGGGGCGGCCGGGTTCCTCGCCAGGTCGTCCAGGTGGCCGCCCGCCGGCGCCGGGTCGACCGCGCGGGCGAACTCCGCCAGCGCCGCGGGCGGGACGTGCCGGTTGGTGACCGCCCTCTGCAGGTGGTGGATCGGGCTGCCGACCATCGCGCCGAGCACCTGCTCCGGCGGCTCCGTCCCGACGGCGCCCTCGATCCGGTCGAAGCTCGCCCGCTCCTCGCCCTCCTCGACGGTGCTCGCGCAGTAGCCGAGCGCGAAGCCGATGAAGAGGTCGGCCGGCCAGTTCGGCTGGGACAGCGCGTTCCCCTCGTGGAAGTACGGGTTCAGCTCCAGCGCGTGCAGGCGGCGCAGCGACTCGGGCGGGGTGGCCGGGTGGTCGAGGACCGTGTGGACGAGGCGGCGGCGCTCCTCCCACTCGTCGGGCTCGGGCTCCCGGTCCGCGGCGGCGTCGGCGGCGGCGAGCCCGGCCAGGGTGTCGACGAGCCGGTCGAGCGCGGCGGGCGGGGCGAGCAGGTTGTCGCCGAGCGCGGCGAGCACCGCTCGGTCGGGGTCGTCCGCGAGCGCGGTCAGCCGGGCGACCGGGGTGAACCAGTTGGCCGCCGCCTCGGCCCGCACCCGCGGCTCCGGGTCCACGGCGAGCCGGGCGAGCGAGGCGGGGTCGTGGTTGCGCCACCGGGCTGCGACCAGTGCCCGGACCACCGGGTCGGGATCGCCCGCGAGGGTGGTCAGCAGGGGTGCCAGGTCGCGGTGGCCGCGGCGTTCGACGGCGGTGCGGCGCACCCTCGGGTCGGGGTCGGTGAGGTCGGCGTCGCTGCTGCGCCCGAGCGCCGACAGGACGCGGCGCACGCGCGGGTCCGGGTCGCCGGCCAGCGCGTCGAGCTCCTCGGGCCGTACGCCGACCCGGCGGGCGACGGTCAGCCGGACGTCCGCGCACCCGTCGGCGACCAGCACGGCGGCGACCGCGCGGGGCAGTTCCTCCCGGGCGGCCAGCGCGCGGCGCACCGCGTCCGAGCGGTCGGTGGCGAGCGCCGTCACGGCGGCCCCGGGGGTCGCGCGGTGCACGGCGGCGGCCCGCCGCACGCCTTCGTCGGGGTGGGCGGCCAGCCGGGCCAGCCGTTCGGGGCGGGTGGCCGGCTGTGCGGCCAGCGCCCGGGCGACGGCCGTCCAGGCCGGTCCGCCGGCCTCGGCCCGCACGGCGAGCTCCTCCGCCGTCTCGGCGGGCAGGCCGATCCGGGAGGCCGCGATCCGCGCGAGCACGGGGTCGGCGGCCAGCTCGCGCAGCCGCGCCGGCGGGGTCGCGGGCCGCCAGGCCTCGTCCACCAGCAGATCCGTCGTCATGCCGTCCCCTCTTCGCGCCCGTTCCCGACCACCGGTCGGCCACGGGGCACAGCCTCGCACGCCCCTCCGACACCACCTGCACCGGTTCCCTCCCCGTCCCCATGTCCCCGACCCTGTCAGCCGGTTGCCGCGGCGGCGAGGGCGGGCCCGCGGCGGTCGCCGGGGCCGCGGGCCCGGGCCGCCGCGGGCGGGTCGGTCAGGGGCAGTGCTTCCAGGCGAGGTGGTAGACCGTGTTGACGCTGCCGTCGGTGGAGTCCATGGTCATGAAGCTGGTGGTCCTGGTCGTGTCCGAGGTGCCGGCGCTGACCCGGATCTCGGTGTTGATGTTGAAGTTGCGGAGTTCCCCGCAGGGCGCCCAGACCAGGGCGGCGACGGCGACGGTGTCGGTCGCCTGCCAGCTGTCGTCGAGCGCCCCGGTGAACCGGTGGCTGAGCGAGGCGGTCTCGGGCGAGCCCTGGAAGTAGTAGTTGGCCTTCTGGACGGCGCTGGCGCCCTTCTCCAGGTGGGCGAAGCCCCGGTAGTCGGCGGAGGCGATCGCGTAGGTGAAGCCCTGCGGGACGTGGACGTTCAGGTTCAGCTGACAGTTCTTCCGGAAGTCGGTGGGCTTGGAGCCGAGGCCGACCTGTGCCACGTACTGGCTGTAGGTCACGGTGAAGGCCGTGTTGTCCGGGGAGATCGCGATCGCGGCCGTTCCGGCCGGGCATCCGGACCCGTTGACGGTGGCGACGTCGATGACGATCTTGTCCGGCGGAGGCGTCGTCCAGCCGGTGGCGGCGGCGCCGGCGGTGCCGGTCAGCGGGGTGGCGAGCAGGACCGCGGCTGCGCCGCCGACGGCCATGAGGCGTACGGACACGGGCGTTTCCTTCCGTCCAACCGCCGGCTCCCGGTGACGCACCCCCACGTGCGGACCCGGCCGACGGATTGTCACGTACATGTCAGCACGGCGGGTCCACCCCGTACAGGGGAGCGAAACGGCGCACCCCAAAGCGCCGGGGCGGACACACCGGCGCCCGTCCGCGCGCTCACGCCGGGGGGCTCACGCAGGGGCTCGCACCAGGAGCCTCACACCGGCACCGCACCGACGAACCGAACCGGCCCACCCTCCCGGCCATTTGACGGTGGATCGATCGACCGGCCCGCGCCGGGGTCCGGCACCGAATTGCCGACGGAGAACACGGAGAACGAGGAGGCCCGATCCGCCGGATTTCCGGATTCCCGACCGGCCGCCGGAACCACCCCGGCGGGGCGTGCCGCCGGCCGGTGAGCGGGAGCGTCCGCCCCTGGTCGCGAGGGGCAAGGGACAAGGGGAAGAATCCGCTCCTTGCCACTCTCAACTTATAGTCCATCAGGGGACTTGCAGCAAGGCCCCCATGATGGCGCAGAATCTCCGTTCGTCAGCCGGGACCTGCGGAAATTGGAGTTCGGAATGCGTGTGCTGTTGTCTGCCTACGATTCGCGCGGGGGTGTGGAGCCGCTGGTGGCGCTCGCGGTGCGGTTGCGGGAACTCGGCGCGGAGGTCCGGGTGTGCGCGCCGCCGGACGAGGAGTTCGCGAAGCGGCTGGCCGGCGTCGGCGTCGAGATGGTGCCGACCGGGCAGTCGGTGCGCGCGCTGGTGACGGGGAAGACGCCGCCCTCGCCCGGGGGCCTGCCCCGGCGTGCGGCCGAACTGGTCGCCGCGTTCCACGAGAACGTCACCGCGGCCGCCGAGGGGTGCGACGTGCTGCTGGCGACCGGCCTGGTGCCGGCCGTGGCCGGGGTGCGGTCGGCGGCCGAGAAGCTGGGCATCCGCTACGTGTACGCGAGCTACCAGCCGGTCAGCCTGCCCTCGCCGCACCACCCGCCGATGCCGCGGCCGGGGCGCCCGCTCCCGTCCGACGTGACCGACAACCTGGCGCTGTGGGACCGGGACGTCCAGGACGCGCAGGAGGTCTTCGGCGAGGCGGTCAACACCCACCGGGCGTCGGTCGGCCTGCCGCCCGTGGACAACGTCCGCGACCACGTCTTCACCGACCGGCCGTGGCTGGCCACCGACCCGCTGCTGGCGCCGTGGCAGCAGCCGGCGGACCTCGACGTGGTGCAGACCGGCGCTTGGGTCCTGCCCGACGAGCGGCCGCTCCCCGCCGAGCTGACGGCCTTCCTGGACGCCGGCACGCCGCCGGTCTACGTGGGCTTCGGCAGCATCCCCCTGCAGGACCCGGAGAAGGTCACGCGGGAGGCCGTCGAGGCGATCCGCGCGCAGGGCCGCCGTGCGGTCCTCTCCCGCGGCTGGGCGGACCTGGACGCGGTCGACGACCGGGACGACTGCTTCGTCGTCGGCGAGGTCAACCACCAGGCGCTGTTCCGCCGGGTGGCGGCCGTCGTGCACCACGGCGGCGCGGGGACGACGACGACCGCCACCTGGGCCGGCGCGCCCCAGGTGGTGGTGCCCCAGGGCGCGGACCAGCCCTACTTCGCGAGCCGGGTGGCCGGCCTGGGCATCGGCGCGGCCCACGACGGCCCGGTCCCGACCACGGAGTCCCTGTCCGCCGCGCTGGCGATCGCCCTGACCCCGGAGACCCGCGAGCGGGCGACCGCCGTGGCCGGCGCGTTCCGAACCGACGGGGCGGCGGTGGCGGCCGAGCTGCTGCTCGACGCGTCGGCCGGCTGAGGACGGTCGCCGCGAGGCTGCGGACCGGTGCCGGGTGACGGTGCGCCGGGGCCCCGCCCCGGCGCCCCGGAGGGGGAACGGGGGAAGCGGGCCCGGGCCCGACCCGGCCGGGGAAACCGGCCGGGTCGGGCCCGGGGCACGTCCGTGGGCGGTGCCGGGCGGCGTCAGCCGCGGCGGCGGAGCCGGGAGACGGTCAGCAGCGCGGCGCCGGCCAGCAGGACCACCAGCGCCCCGGCCGCGGCGAACCAGGTACCGGCGGCGCCGGTCTCGGCCAGGCCTCCGTGACCGCCATGCCCGCCGTGGTCGCCGTGGTCGGGGACCGGGTGGGGCGAGGGCTTCGGCGTGGGCCGGGGGGACGGCCGCGGGCTCGGGGACGGCGAGGCGGTCGGGGAAGCCGTCGGGGAAGCCGTCGGCGACGGCGAAGCGGTCGGCGAGGCGGTCGGCGAGGAGGTGGGCGAGGCCGTCGGCGACGGCGACGGCGACGGCGACGGCACGACCACGTCGACCGCCGCCCGGCAGGCCGCATCGGTGCTGCCGGCCGGGCAGTTCCCGCCCGGGAGGCTGCCGGTCACGGTGTTGCGCAGGGCCTTGTCCCCGTTCGCCGGGTTGGAGACCGTCACGCTGTAGGTCAGCGTGGCACTCGCACCGGGCGCCAGGCCGAGGGTCCAGTTCAGCGACGGCACCGCGTACGTGACGCTGCCGCTGTCGACGGCGGCGTCCTGGTTGTAGGCCGCGTCGTCCAGGACGGCCGTGAGGTCGTCGGCGACGGTCAGCGCGTCGATCGCGACGCTCCCGGTGTTGGTGACCTTCACCTGGTAGCCGACCCGCTCGCCGGGGGCCGCCGAGGCCCGGTCGGCGGTCTTGGCGACGGTGTAGGCGGGGGCGGCGACGACGGTGTTGCGGACGGTGTTGCTGGTCCGCTGCTGGGAGCGGCCGGTCTGCTCCCCGCTGAAGGAGACGCTCGCGGTGTCGTCGAGCTTCGTCCCGGCGGCCGTGCCGGGGGCGACCAGCGCCTTGAAGGTGATCGTCGAGGTGGCGCCCGGGGCGAGGTCGGCGGCGGTGCAGGTGACGGTGGACCCGGCGGCGCTGCAGTTCGGGTTCGACCCGTCGACGTAGCTCAGTCCGGCCGGCAGGGTGTCGGTGACGGTGATGCCGGTGGCGGTGTCCAGGTCCGCGCTGGTGCCGTCGCCGTGCCGGTTGGCCAGGGTGAAGGAGTAGGTGATCTCGCCGCCGGCCGCGATGTTCCCGGGCGGGTTGTCGTCGGTGGTGCCGGGCGGGGTGTTGGCCTTGGCGATCTGCAGGTCGGGTTCGACGGCTTCCAGGGCGAGCCAGACGGCCTGGGGGTGCAGGGCGTCGCCCTGGCCGGTGATCCGCAGCACCGCCTGGGTGCTGCCGGCCGGGAGTTTGCCGGTGATGTCGACGATGCGGGCGTCGTAGCCGATGTTGTTGACCGGGGCGGGGTCGCGGTCGGTGATGTTGGTGCCGGTGCCGTCGGCGGCGACCCGGTCGATCCGCCCGGTGAACGCGTTGTCCGCGACCACGGTGCCGAGCGGGGTCGGCATCAGGAGCGTCTGCAGCGAGGCGGTGTCCGCGCCGACCTGCAGCGAGTCGCCGGCGATCGGGGTGTCGCCGTCGCCGACCGTGACGCCCATGGTGGCGGCCGCGGCGTGGCCGGCGGGGGTCCGGATGCCGCTGAGGGTGAGGGTGGCCTCCGCGTTCGGCGGGCGCACCAGCTGGTAGCCGTCCCAGACCTGCAGGTAGCGCAGCGGCTCGGCCGGGTTCTCGTAGGCCACCACCAGCGACCAGCCGCCCCAGCAGCCGACGTTCTGGCCGCCGAAGTCGGCGGTGGAGGAGCGCCCCTGGCAGGCCTGGATGTCCGCGACGGTGTAGGAGCCGCTGCCGGCGGCCCGGACGATCGCGGTGACGTCCTTGACGCCGGCGTGGGCGGTGACGTCCTTGGGCGGGGTGCCGCCGGTCTGCTGGTCGAAGTAGTCGTAGACGTCGGCGGTGAGCCGCTGGTAGCCGCTCGCGCCGGGCACCTTCAGCTCGACCTGGTTGGCCTTGGTCGCGTCGCCCGAGGTGGAGGTGACGGAGGTGCCGTCCGGGTTGAGCTGCCAGTAGAGGCGGGCGGAGAGCACGGTGGAGCCGGCCGGGATGGTCAGCGTCGCGGAGGACGCGGTGTTGCCGGGGGCGGCGGGGTCGGTCTTCACCCACTTGGTGCGGCCGTTGTTGTAGCTGTTGTCGTTGCACTCGTCGCCCTGGCTGTCGTCGCAGGCCAGGACCGAGTTGGAGGCCATGGTCAGGTTGCCGTGGGTGAGGAGGGTGACGGCCGGGTCCGGGCCGATCGGGCGCTGGGTGCCGGCGCCGCGCGGGGCCGGGCGGTGCTCGGCGCCGGTGGCGGTGCCGGGTGCGGCGGCGAAGAGGCTGCCGGCCGCCAGGACGCCGGCGAGCGGGAGCAGCGTGCGGATGGTCGGCCGGGGACGGCGGGGACGGTCGTGCGGCACGTCGGGTGCCTCTCGGGTGGGGGACGGTGGGGGTGCGGTCCGGATCCGGTGTCCGCCCGCCCCCCGCTTCCGAGCCCCGGACGGCCGGTACCGGCCCGATCGACGATGGCACCGGGTGATCCGCCTGCCCCGGCAACGCGCGGCCGGGTCACACCTTTGGCCGCACACTCCGGCGCCACCCGGTCGCCACCCGGTTCGGCACCGGGCGGCGACCGGGTGGCGCCCCGTGGCACCCGTGAAAACGGGCGTACCCCCGGTTCCCCGTCGTCCTGAGGACGGGGAACCGGGGGTACGCCGCCCGGGGGCGGAGGGCTCAGCCGCGGTCGGCCGGGGCGGCGGCGCGGAACGCGGCGAGCTCCTCGGTCAGCGCCCTGGTCACCGCGCCCGCCTCGGAGGCCAGGTAGAAGTGGCCGCCGGGGAAGCTCCGGAGGCGGAACCCGCCGTCGGTGACCTCGGACCAGCGCTCGGCCTCCGCCCGGGTCACCTGCGGGTCGGCGTCCCCGGTGAAGACGCTGACCGGGCAGCGCAGCGCCGCTCCGGCGCGGTGGACGTAGGTCTCCACCGCCGTGTAGTCGGCCCGCAGGCTCGGCAGGATCATCTGCTGGATGTCCTCGTCCTGCAGCAGCGCCGAGTCGGTGCCGTTCAGCCGCTGGATCTCGGCGAGGACGCCCGCGTCGTCGCGCAGGTGCACGGTCTCGTGGCGGACGGTCGTCGGCGACCGCCGGCCCGAGGCGATCAGGCCGAGCAGCCGGACGGAGGACTCCTTCTCCAGCCGGCGGGCGGTCTCGTAGGCGAGGACGGCGCCCATGCTGTGCCCGAAGAACACCACCGGGCGCTCGGTCAGGGGGCCGAGCACCCCGCAGAGCTCCTCGACCAGCCGGTCGACGCTGTCGAGGCACGGCTCGTTGCGGCGGTCCTGCCGGCCCGGGTACTGGAGGGACAGCACCTCGACGCCGGGGGCGAGGGCGGCGGACAGCGGCTGGAAGTAGCTTGCGGAGCCGCCGGCGTGCGGGAACGCGACCAGGGTGAGGCCGGCCTCGGGGGCAGGGTGGTACTGCCTGAGCCAGAGTCGGCTCGGCTCCAGGGGGTCGGGCATGCGGTGGGTCCGTTTCTCGTGGTCGGGTCGGTCGTACCCGCGTGCGGGCAGCGGAGTCGGATGGCGGGCGGTGGAGCGGGGTCGGGCTCCGAGCAGTCTGTCGGTAGAGCATCCGGTACGTAAAGCAGTCACCCGGCCTGGTGACGGGTGGCAGGGCCCGCCGACGGGGGGTCAGGCCCGGTAGCGCACCGGGAGTTCGGCGAGCCCGCGCAGGAAGTCCGAGGAGCGCCAGCGGAGCCGCTCCGGACCGACGGCGAGTTCCAGGACGGCGAAGCGGGACAGCACCTCGTTCAGCGCGACCTTGATCTCCTGCCGGGCCAGCTGCTGGCCGAGGCAGAAGTGCGGGCCGTGGCCGAAGCCGAGGTGCGCCGAGGTCGGCCGGGAGATGTCGAACGCGTGCGGGTCCTCGCGCAGCGCCGGGTCCCGGTTGGCGGCCGACAGCAGGAACCGGACGAGCTCGCCCTCGCGGATGACGACACCGCCGGCCTCGACGTCGGTCAGCGCGACGCGGTTGGTGGTCGAGAGCAGCGACCCCCGGTAGCGCAGCGCCTCCTCGACGGTGGCGGCCGCGAGCGACGGGTCGGCCCGCAGCTCGGCCAGCTGGTCCTCGCGGGTGAGGAGTTCCAGCAGGGCGCTGGCGATGACGTAGGCGGTCGTGACGTGGCCGGCGAACAGCAGCACCGAGCCGAAGCCGACGAGCTCCTCCCGGGTGAGCGACGAGCCGTCGTCGAGCTCGGCGGTGACGAGCTCGCTCAGCAGGTCGTCGGTGGGCCGGGCGCGCTTGGCCTCGACGAGGTTGGTGCAGTAGGCCGCGAACGCGTCCTTCGCGGCCTCGCGGACCGGGGCGGACGGCGAGTCCATGTTCCTGACCCGGGTGTGGAACACCTCGCGGTCGGCCAGCGGCACGCCGAGCAGCTCGCAGATCACCTCCAGCGGGAAGGGGTTGGCGAACGCCTCGATGAGGTCGACGGTCCCCTCCCCGGGCAGGCGGTCGAGGATGCCGCGGGCGATGTCGACGAGCCGCGGTTCGAGCCGGCGGACCGTCCGCGACGCGAAGGCGGCGCTGACCAGGCGGCGGTAGCGCGCGTGGTCGGGGTTGTCCTGCTCGAAGAGCACGATCGGGCCGTCGGGGGTCTGCGCGGCGCTCGGCGCGTGCGTGTGGAGGTCGTTGGAGAGCCGGGAGTCGCCGAGGAGGCGGCGGGTCAGTGCGGCGTCGAGGACGGTCCACGCCTCGACGCCGTCGGCCTGCCGGGTGCGGATCACGGGGTGCCTGCGGGCGAGCTGCCCGAGTTCGCGTTCGGCGTCGGGGAGTGAGGAGACCTGGACGAGGTCGAGGACGGGGATCACGGTGGTCCTTCCTGCGAGCCGTGGGACCGGGGACGGGGGCCTGCGAGCGGCGGGGCCGGGGTGTCGGACCCCGGCCCCGGGCCCGGACCGGGGTGTCGGGCCGGGGTGTCGGAGGGGTCGGTCGTCAGGTGGCGGGGACCGGCGGCAGCTCCCGCAGCCACAGGTGCCGGCTCGCGATCCGCCAGCGCTGCCCGACCTTCTCCAGGAGGTCGACGTACGAGCCGCTGCGGCCCTGCTCCTGGTGGCCGTCGTCGAACGCGAAGGCGACGGACAGCAGGGACCGTGCCTCGGCCGTGGTCCCGTCGATCCGGACGATCACCGTGTTGGTGGTGAGGTGGCGCTGGTGCGCGCCGCGGACGTCGACGTTGTGCCGGTACAGCGCGGCCATGGCCGCCACGATGTGCTGACGCGTGGACACCACGGGCGGGTAGCCCTCCGGCCGGGGGGTGAAGGTGAAGCTCGCCTGCTCGGTGAAGAGGTCGCCGAGCGCCTCGAAGTCACCCGAGTCGTAGAACAGGCTGTAGGCGGCGATCACGTCCTGGATCGCGGCCCGGTCGACGAGGAAGTCCGCGTCGAGGTGGCCGGTCGATCCGGGGACGAGGCGGGTCCGGGCGGGTGCGGTGTCGGTCATGTGCGGGTTCCCCTTTGCCGGGAGTGGTCCACTGGTGGAAGGTGTCGCGCGGTCCGGGTGCTCCGGGTGCTCCGGGCGGTCCGGGCGGTCCGGGCGGGACCGCCCGGTCCGGCTGGTGTCATCGGGCCGCCGGGGTGAGGCCGGCGATCCACTCGCGCACGGCCGCGCCGGTCTGTGCCGCGTGCTCGCCGATCATCGTGCAGTGGTCGCCCTCGACCTCCAGGGCGGTGTGCTCGTACGGCCAGGACGAGCGCCACTCCTCGCCGGTCATCGGCTCCTCGGGCGAGCCGGGCACGCAGCGGGACGGCCGGACGAAGAGCGTGGGCACGGCGGTCCGCTCCGGCTCCCAGCCGCGGAACATCCGCCGGTACCGGCCGATCGCCGTGAGCCCGACGTAGCCGAGCGCCGTGAACGCCTGCCGGCGGACGATGACCTCGTAGTTCATCGCCTTGCGCATGCTCCGCGACATGGTGGCGGGCAGGTAGGTGTCCAGCAGGACGAGCCCGGCCGGCTCGGCGCCGAGCGCCTGCAGGCGGGTGGCGACGCCGTGGGCGAGCCAGCCGCTGGACGAGTAGCCGAGCAGCACGAACGGCTCGTCCCCGGCGCAGCGCAGGGTCGCCTCGGTGAGCACGTCGAGCAGGACGTCGCGGGAGGCGGCGAGCGGCTCCTCGGCGCGGAAGCCCGGGACGGTGAGCACCGCGGTGCCGGAGAACCCGTCGAAGGCGGTCGCCAGCCGGCCGAACTGGATGGCGCCGTCGACCGGTGCGAACGGCGGGAAGCAGATCAGCCCCGGCTGTCCGGAGCCGTGCGACATCCGGACGAAGCCCGGGGTCCCGGCGAGCCGCGCGGGGTCCTCGGAGGTCTCGCGGAGGCCGGACGCGCCGACCAGCAGCGCCTCGGCGTCGTCCATCTGGCCGCGCAGGGCGAGGTTGCGGTAGACGGAGCCGAGCAGTTCGTTGGAGTCGTCGGTGCCCGGCGCCGGGTGCGTCGCGCGGCGGGCGCCGGATCCGGCGCCGAGGGCCTCGGCGAGGTGCGCGGCGAGGGCGGCGGGGGTCCCGTGGTCGTAGAGGAGGGTCGACGCGAGGTCGAGTCCGGTGGCCTCGGCCAGCCGGTTGCGCAGCCCGACGGTGGCGAGCGAGTCGAACCCCAGGTCCCGGAAGGGCTGTTCGGGGTCGATCGCCCCGGCGTCGGCGTGGCCGAGCTGGGCGGCGACCTCGGTGCGGACCAGGTCGAGCAGTTCGGCGGCGAGGAGCGCGGGGGACCGTTCGACGGAGCGGTCCCGGAGCGGGTGCCGTCCGCTCGCGTCCTCGGGGGCGGCCACCGGTCCGGCGGCGTCGACGAGTCCGGTGATCAGCGGGCGGGGGCGGGCGGCCGTGTAGCTCTGGGCGAGCAGCGGCCAGTCGACGTCGGCGACCGTCGCGTGGGTCAGGTCCTCGTCGAGGGCCTGGCCGAGGGCGGTCAGGGCGGTGGCGGGCGCCATCGGCCGGACGCCCAGGCGGTCCAGGTGGCGCCCGGCCGCGCCGTCGGCCATGCCGCCGGCCGCCCAGGGGCCCCAGGCGACGGCCGTCGCGGTGAGCCCGCGTTCGCGGCGGCGGAGGGCGAGCGCGTCGAGGTAGGCGTTGGCGGCCGCGTACGCCCCCTGGGCCGTGCCGCCCCAGACGCCCGCGCCGGAGGAGTAGAGGACGAACGCGTCGAGGCCCGCGGCGCCGAACAGCTCGTCGAGGGCCAGTGCGCCGGCGACCTTGGCGGTGACGGTGGCGGCGATCGCGGCGTGGTCGGTGTCGGCCAGCCGGGCGGGCCCGGGCACGCCGGCGGCGTGCACCACCGTCCGGATGTGCGGGAGTTCGTCCTTCAGGAGGTCGCGCAGCCGGGCGGCGGCGTCCGGGGCGGCGAGGTCGCAGGCGAGCGGCACGAGGTCGACGTCCGAGGCGGCGAGGTCGGCGCGCAGCCCGTCGAGCCCGGGGGTGTCCGGGCCGCGGCGGCCGAGGACCAGCACCCGTTCGGCGCCGTGCTCGGCCAGCCACCGGGCGGTGTGGGCGCCGAGTGCGCCCGTGCCGCCGGTGATCAGTGCGGTGCCGCCGGTCCGCCAGGGGCGGGCGGGCCGGGCGGGCGGGGCGTCGTCCGCCGTCCCGGCGAGCCGGCGGACGAAGGTGCCGAGCGGGCGGACGGCGATCTGGTCCTCCGTGCCGGGGCCGGCCAGGACGGCGGCGAGGACGGCCAGGGCGCGGTCGTCCGGAGCGGCCGGCAGGTCGACCAGTCCGCCCCAGCGGTCCGGGTGTTCCAGGCCGATGACGCCGCCGAGGCCCCAGAGGCCGGCCCCGACGGCGGATCCGAGGTCCTCGCCGGTGACGGAGACGGCCCCCGCGGTCAGGCACCAGAGCGGGGCGCCGGTGCCGGCGTCGCCCAGGGCCTGGACCAGGGTGGCGGTCGCGGTGACGGCGCGGACCAGGCCCGGGCCGTCGTCGGTGGCCGCGTCGCCGTCGCCCTGCTCCGCCCCGAGCAGCGAGACGACCCCGGCGAAGCCGTCCGGGCCGCCCGACTCGCCGATCCAGCGGGCGAGTTCGGCGCGGTCCGCGGTCTTGGCGTCGAGTTCCCGGCGCAGGACTTCGGCCCCGTGGCCGGACAGCGCCTCGGCCACCGCGTCGCCGAGGCCGCCGCCCGCGGCGGTGTGGACGAGCAGCCAGCGCCCGGACGGTCCGGTGCCGGGCGCGGCGTCGGACCACGGCTCCCAGTGCACCTCGTGGCGCCAGGAGCGGGCGGTGCGCGCGGCGAGGCTGCCCGTCCGCCAGGAGGACAGGGCCGGCAGCAGTTCGTGCAGCGGCGCGTCCTCGGGCACGTCGAGCAGGGCGGCGACCTCGCCGGTGTCGGAGCGTCCGACCACGTCCCAGAAGGCCGCGTCCCCGGGGTCGGCGGCCTGTCCGGCGGCGCGCTCCGCGGTGGGTGCGGCGCCGGCTGTCGTGGTGGCGGGCCCGGCGGGCGGCTCGGGTTCGAGCCAGTAGCGCCGCCCCTGGAACGGGTAGGTCGGCAGGTCGACGCGCCGCGAACCCTCCAGCGTGCCCGCCCAGTCGACGGGCGTGCCGCGGACGAAGGCGGCGGCCAGTCCTGCCGCGAGGGTGGCGACGGGGTCGCGGTCGCGGCGTTGGACGGGAATGCCGACCGCGTCACTGCCCGCCGTGCACTCCGCCACCATCGCCGTCAACACCGCATCCGGCCCCAACTCCACGAACGTCGACACACCCACCGCCCGCGCAGCC